>JASHQO010000534.1 GCA_030039105.1 Xanthobacteraceae bacterium | reverse complement strand
CCAGGAAGAAGAAGCAGGTGTCGATCATCTCCTCGCCAACTTCGCGCACCGCTTCCGTATAGGCGAGCGTGATGGTGGTCGAATAATTGCCGTCGGTGATGAGGTGGTCGATCGGATGGATCGTGGTCTTGCAGATGCTGTCCAACTGCTTGAACGCCGGATGCTCGGCGATGAAGGATTCATCGTCGGCGCTGGTGAGCACGACGAATTCGGTCGGCAGCGCCGCGGCCAACGCCGGGACGTTGCCGGGCGCCAGCAGCGTCGGCAGGCCGCATTCCAGGAACTGACGAACGTAGCTGTAGCCCCAGACGCACAGCAAAAGCTTCGCTGCCTTCGGCGGCGCGCGCAGCTCGTGCGACGCCACCGGAGCGCGCTCGGTCGCGGCATCATGCGTCAGGAATTCGACCTTGTTCATTTCAGCCCGAGCGCTTGCATCCGTTTGATATTGTAGTAGCGGTCGTCCGACATGGAGTTCGGCACCTTGCCGGCGAGGAACGCGGTCTTCAGATCGACAATGGCATCCTTGACCGTGCGGGCGGCGACGAAGCCGAGGTCGCGGCGGATCTTCTCCGACGACACATGATAGGAACGGTGATCGTCGCTCGGCGTTACCACGATGTCGACCTTTTGGCCGACTTCGTCGCGCACCATGTCGGCGATGGTGCGAACTTTGAGGTTGTGATAGCCGGCGTTCCAGGTTTTGGCATTGATCGCCTCATCGGGCTGCTCGAGCAGCATCAGATAAAGGTCGGTCATATCCTCGATGTGCAGATTGGGACGCAACTGCTCGCCGCCGAACACGGTGATGCGGCCATTGTTGATGGCATGATTGGTCAAAATGTTGACGGTGAGGTCGAGACGCAGCCGCGGTGCGTAACCGCACACCGTGGCCGGACGCAGCGTAACGGCGACAAAGCCCGGCTCGCGCTCTTCGTCGAGCACGTCCTCGCACATGGCCTTGTATTTGGAATAATCGGTGAGCGGCTTGAGCGGCAGATTCTCGGTGACGTCCGGTTCGTCCTTGATGCCGTAGACCGAGGACGAAGAAGCGTAGACGAAGCGCTTGACGCCGGCATCCTTGCTCGCTCGCACCAGCGGCCGGAAGCAGTCGTAATTGATCGACTTGCCGAGCTCGGGGTTGAGATCGAACGACGGGTCGTTGGAGATGCAGGCAAGATGGATCACGGCGTCGCAGCCGGCCAGCGCCTTGCGAACGTCGCCGGCGTTGCGCAGATCGCCCTTGATCTGGGTGAGTTTGGGAGTGCCGTTCAGCCCGGAGAACACGTCGCCATAGATATAGAGGTCGAGGACCGCGACCTCGTAGCCGGCATCGAGCAATTTGGGTACCAGGTTCGAACCGACGTAGCCCGCTCCTCCGGTTACGAGGACGCGTTTGAACCGATTGGCCATCGCTGTTTCCGATCTATCCTTACTGCGGCGGCGCTTAAGCGCTTTTCGCCAAGCCCGAACCCCACTTCGTTCCCCAGCCCATATCGATGTCGAGCACGGCGTGGCATAGCGCCAGATGCGCCACCTCGACGAAACCATATTCCATATCCTGGCCGCGAACATAGAAATTCACGTCGCCGGTCCGGCGCAGGTCGTTGTTCTCGTTGAAGCCGGAATAGGTCACGACCTTGCAGTCGCGCGTACGCGCCGTCTTCACCGCGCCGAGAATGTTGGGCGACTTTCCCGAGCTTGAAATCGCGATCAAGACGTCGCCGGGCCGAGCATGGAACTCGAGCTGCTTGGCAAACACATTCTCGTAGCCGAGGTCATTGCCGAGGCAAGTGAGAGCCGACGGATCGTTGAAGGCGAGCGCGCGCAAGCCGCCGTTCTTGGAGAAATCGATGGCGAGATGGCTGGCGATGCCGGCGCTGCCGCCGTTGCCGACGAAAATGATCTTGTTGCCGGCATCGTGCGCCTGGTGAGCGGACTTGCGTACCCACTCGCAGCCCGCCTCCAGCGTCAGCTTCTTCGACGCCCGGTCAGTCACCTCGGCCGCACGCATCGCGCTGGCCAACGAGCCGATCCAGCGATCGAGCAATTCCTGCATGTGTTCAGGCTCCGAATTATTTGAGCAGCCCGGTGATGCCCTTGATCAGCGCAGCTTTCTCGATCGAGCGCCGATGGCCGACGATCTCGACCTTGAGCGCGCCGACGACGTTGCCGATGAAGCCGACGCGGTTCATCGGCGCGCCGGCCGCCACCAGCGGCGCGGTCACAGCAAGGAACGCATCGCCGGCGCCAACCGTATCCACGACATTCTTGGCGAACGCCGGGATGGTGTGGGTGATGCCGCCAGCCTCGAACGTCACACAACCGTGCTTGCCCTGGGTGACGATGATCTTCGAACAGTCGATGTGATTCTCGGCGAGCCGACGCGCGATATCGCCGACATTGGCGACCCGGTCGCTGACCGCGAGCCGCGCCTCCGGCGCGTCGATGCAGATGTAGTCGGCGCGATCATATTTGGTGATGAGGTTGTAGCCGAGATTGGCGCTGTTGCTTTGGGTATTCACCGCCAGGAACCGCGACTTCGTGGTCAACGCTTCGATCGAGGAGGCGGCGATCAGGCCGTGGCCGAAATCGGCGGCGATGACGACGTCGTAGTCGCCGGCGCGATCGATGATGGCACGGTCGATGTCGCTCTGCACGTCCGGCGTCAGCGGCTCGTCGTTCATGAAATAGACCTCGAACAGCTTGCGCATGTACGAGGGATCGACGAAGCGCCGCTTCAGGGTGGTCGGCGCGCCGACGCGGGTGAAGGCGCGCAAGCCTACATTCGGCTTCAGGCTCTGGCGGATCAGATCGTCGTGGGTCTCCGAATCGCCGATGCAGGTGATGATGTCGACGTGCTTGCAGAACGACGCCACGTGGTTGGCGGCCGCGAACACGCCGCCGGCGAACAGCTCGCGGTCCTGATAGCGGGTCGCGATCATATTCTCCTTGGGCGTCTTGTGCATCGGCAAGACGTACTGGTACTCGTCGATGATGGCGTCGCCGACGATGAGGACGCGGTAGTCGGCGACGCGCTCGATGAAGTCGACGATCTGATCGAGGCCGCCGTCCTGGCGCAGCGTGTCGAGATGCTCGCGGATATGCGGCTCGAACACGTTGAGATGGCGGTTGATTAGCTCGCTCGACGAGAATGTCACCTCGTCGGTGAAATGAATCCGCCCGCCGTGAGCTTCGACCGCGTCGCGCTCCAGCGAAATCTTGCCGGTAATGTCGCCCTGCGGGTTCTGATAGTCCTGGCCTTTGACGTAGATCGACGGCCGGATGCGCTCGATGGCGCTGACCGCATCGGCGGCATCGTTGATCGCCACCCAATCGACATATTCGAGCGTCGCCAGCATCTCGGCGCGCAGCTCGCTGCTGAACACCGGACGGCCAGGCCCTTTGTTAACGAAGCGATCCGCCGTGACGGTGATGATCAGAACGTCGCCGAGCTTGCGCGCGGCTTCGAGGTGGCGGACATGGCCAAGATGCAGGAGATCGAACGTGCCGTGGGCCTGGACCACGGTCTGGCCGGCGCGCCTGCTGTGCCCGCAGATCGCGGCGACCTCGGCGAGCGTGCGGACCTTGTCGCGGGGGCTGGTCGGTCCGCCGACCTCGACCTGGGGGGTCAGCTTCGTGACGCTCGAGTCCATTCTCGTCCTCTGACGTCACTGCGGTCGCTGTCGAGAAAACGAAACCAGTCGCTGGTCGCCTCGGCGATGCGGGACGCGGTCCAGACCGGCGCGTCGCGCCAATAGTCGATGTTCTGTTGCATCACCTTGACGCCATCGGCAAAGCTGACCTTCGGCTGCCAACCAAGATCGCGTTGGATCTTGGAAATGTCGGCCCAGGTGCAGTCCGGCTCGCCGGGGCGTTTCGGGATACGCACCGTCGGCGGCGATCCCAAAAGCCTCACAAGCTCGTTCACGCTGACCGGCCGGCCACTCCCGACATTGTAAATCTCGCCGATTTTGTCACTCTCGGCGACGGCGATCAACGCATCGACCACGTCGGACACGAAGGTAAAATCCCGGGTCTGCTGGCCATCGCCGACGATGGTGAGCGGCTGACCGGCCAGAAGCTGCGCCAGGAACACGCCGAAAACCGCGCCGTAAGTTCCACTGGTGCGCGCGCGGGGGCCATAGACGTTGAAGAAGCGCACGGAAACCGCCGGCAGCCGGTAAACCTGGGCCCAGTGCATGACCAACTGTTCGCCTAGATATTTGGTCAGCGCGTAGGGGTACCGGCAATCGGGCGGCGCTGTTTCGGCCGTCGGATAGCGCTCCGGGATGCCGTAGCAGGACGACGAGGCGACATAGACCAGCCGCTTGACGCCATGGCGGCGGGCCGCCTCGAGCACGCAAAAGGTGCCGTCGACATTGGCCCGGAAATAAGCCTCCGGTTCCTGAATCGAGGGCACGATATCGGCGCGGGCAGCGAGATGAAACACGCGCGCGACGCCGGCCGTGGCCGCGGCCACCGCGGCGCTATCGGCAATGTCGGCCTCGATCACCGCAAGGTGAGGATTTCCGTTGTGTTGCTTGAGGTTAGCGCGGCGGCCGACGATAAAACTGTCGAGCACGCGAACCATCCGGCCATCGGCCAGCAGGCGATCAACGAGGTGGCTGCCGATGAACCCGGCCCCGCCCGTCACCAAATCGATACCCGTTGACGGTGCCACCACCCCTCCTGTGCACTGGCGCGACCTTATGCGGGCAAAAGCCACCGATTTCAAGCTTTCCCGGTGTGCCGGTTAAGGGTTTGTCCGCGCTCGACTTTCGCAGTTAGTCCTGCCGCCGTTTGGCCGCCGCCGAAGGGCGACACAGCCCGCTCGTTGGCGCCCCGCAAACAGACGCACGACCCTTGCAAGTCACGCACCACAATTGCATGAAGGCTTTGGTCCATCCGCGCCTGCGGCGAGCCGACTCGCGCGTTTGCCATGGGGACTTGCGGGCCACAACCAATATCATGGACCAAGCACCCGCCAGCACATGCCGGCCCGGCGCCGCCCGCAGGTTCTACCTGTTAGCCGGCTTGAGCTTGCTGCTCGTTGCCTTGATCGCTGCGGACGGCGTGCGTAAGAGCCTCGATACGATCGTGCCGAGCTATTATCGGCATTTTGCGTCGCTTTCGATCGCGATTTCCGAATTGGCCCACGGCACGTCTGGACTTCTGGGCCTGGTCGACGTCGACGGCGCGCTGGACCAGGCCGGCTACAGCCTCAACCCCGAACACGACCGGATTGCTTATCTCAACACCCATCCGGGCGAGGCCGATGCCGCGCTGCGCGCCGCCGCCGATCTCACCGTCGCCGACCCCAGCAAAACCTTCGGCCTGCTCCTCAATGAGACCGGGGTGATCGACTACTACTACGTCGCCTTCGCGCTGTTCGGTTACCACGTCCGGTCGATCTACGCGCTCTATATCGGTATTCTTACGCTGATGTCGCTCTGCTTCATCGTGTCGTTCCGCCACCGCGCGATATTCATCGTCCCATCGATCCTCTATCTGGTGCTGCTGTTCGCCGATCAGCATGGGCTCAAATCCACCAATTACGGCTTCGGCCCGCTGACCAACAGCCGCCTGCTGCCATTTCTGTCGCTGTATCCGGTGCTGTTTTGTCTGACGTTGATCGGCTCGGGCCGTGGCTTTCGCTGGATCGACGCCGTGGCCGCAGGCTTCGCCGGTTTGGTCTTCGCCTTCGTCGTCAATGCCCGGACCTATGCCTATTGGCAGGCCGGGCCGCTGATCTGCCTCGTCGTGTTGATCGCGGCCGCCCGCATCTTGCCATGGCGCTTGCCGCTCAAGGCGGCGTTTGTCCGTTTGTCGATCTATCCGGCACTGACGTTCGCGCTGAGCGCTTCGATCCTGATCGCAATCCATCACGAGCGGCGTGATGCGATCGTGTACGACACGACCACGTTTGGCGGACATGGCTACTGGCTGACCTATATCGGCACCACGATGCCGTTATTCGTATCCCAGATTCCCGAGCTGGAACGCGAGTCCGGCGTCACAATTCTGAGCGCCGATGCCTATGTGGGCGCGCTGGTGCGAATCAAGATCAAGCAGCGCGGCGAGAAATTGGAAGACTACATGACCCCCGACGGCTGGTGGAAGGACACCGGGCGCGAGGAATTGGCGCGACAAGTCGCGTTCGACATGTGGCGCGACTATCCCGGCGCGATGGTCAAAAACTATATCAGATCATTCGCGCCCGTGGCCGCCGGATTCCTGAAGGATGTCGGTTTGATCGCGCTCGCATTCATGGCGATCGCCATCGGGCCGTCTACCCTGCTGTTTTGGCTGCTGCGCGCGGTTGCACTGATTGCGATCGGTGGAATTCCAGGCGCCACCGCGCTTGCGACCGCCAGTTTGCGCTATGCGTTGCCGGCGGCCCGACAACTGTCGGCGCTGATCATACCGGTTTCATTCCTGGCGCTCTGCGTGATTCCGGTCGTCATCATCATGCCTTTCACCGACACGCGGCCGACGATGACGGCCGCCTCGTTCATCGACCCGCGCATGGCAGACGTCGACGACGCGATCTGGCTTTGCGTTCTGATCTGCGCCTGCAGCGCGAGATCACCGTTCCCCGCAGCGGTTCGTCTCTGGAACCGCGCTAAGTCGCTAAGTCTTCAGCGTTCCGTCGAACGAACGTAGCGTCAAGCCTCGCTCACGCACCAAGTCGTCGAGATTTGGGTCGGTCAGTGCATCGTGCTCGTTCCGCCGCGCCGCCGCGCTGATGAAAGCGTTGTAGCCGGCGCGCGGATACTCGCTCACCCCATCCGGCGCAGGAAATCCGGGGTGGATACAGATCTCGAGCGAGCGATCCGGCGTCGCGGCGCGCAGCAGAGCGAGCAACGCCCGCAAGGTCACGGCGCCAGAATAAAGCACGCCGAAAAAATCGTCGGTGGCGCCGAGCGCCGGGCGTAATCCGGCGGCACGCCAGCGCAGCAGGGCCCATTTGGCGAGATTGTTACGTCGCATAACGTCGGGCAGATCGGGACCGAGCACGAACGCGTGGAACCGCTCGCGCGAGCAGCGCAGCCGGTTGACGTCGAAGCGCGGCAACAATTCCTCGATCAGGCGGAAGATCGCGGGGTTCATGTGCACGTGCTGATGAGAATCGGCATGGGTCGGCTGCAAGCCATGATCGCGCGCGACCGCTAGCTGCGCCTCGAATTCGCACCGAATCTGGCGCAGCAGTGCGTCGCCTTGCCGGCCTTTGAACGTCGCGAGAATGAGTCGCTCGGCGGTGAGCTTGAGGTTGCCGTCGGCGTCGACCAGGTCAGGCACCTCGGCGCGCGGCGCCACCGCTTTGCCCAGCGTCAACGACAGATGAATGCCGATCGGCAGCGCTTTCGGCCGGACATAGTCGCGCACCGTCTGCTCGAAATAGGCGGTCGTCATCAGCATCGTGCAGGAGCTGAGAATGCCGTGGCGATAGGCCGACAGTATGCCTTCGTTTATGCGCGGATGAATCCCGAGATCGTCGGCATTGACGATCAGTCCGGGCGATAGGGCAACTGCCACTGCTAGCTCCTGCCATCCGGCTGCTGCAATGCCGCCGGCGCCATCCCGCTGCGCGGAAACAGCCGTCCCCTCACCGCTCCGACCACAGCCCAGACCAACAGCAATCCCCAGCAGAAATAAAGATACGTCGTCGCGAGATGCATGTCGTCGATCTGCCCCCGCGCTCGCATCAGCGCCACCGTCGCGGCGAAAGCGGCGATCGCCGGGAACGGCAGATGCGGCAGCCAGTAACGACCATGGGCGACATCGGCGGTGACCAAAGTCCGCGTCACGGACAGCGGCACGGCCGCCGCGGCCAGCAGCAGCAGCAACGGCGGCGTGCAGAACCTGATGCCATGGGGAGCGCCGCAGACCAGGTCCGAGCCGCCCCACAGCACCGCAAAGGCCAGAGCACCAAGCGTGAACGCCGCCACGATCGCCTTGAGCACGGCGCCCGAAGTATCCCGGCCTTCGCCCTGAATGGCGATCACGACCGGCAGGATGATCTGCACGACCGGTTGGGTCGCGGTCACGATCGCCTTCGGCAAGACGCTCGAAGCCGTATAAACGCCCAGATCCGCCGGCCCGAGAAGCAGATAGGCCAGGAAAATATCTGCGTTGATGAACAGCACGCAGCCGACAAAGGCACTGCAGAACCCGATAGCGCGCCGCAGCGAATATAGCACCATTGGCGCGCTATCCGTTGCCGACGGTAGCGCCGGCCGCCGAGCGGCGATGACTCGGGTCAGGCCGACGATCGTGACAAGATTGGCGGCGAGCACGCCGGCAAAACATCCCCATGGCGAACGAATCAGCCACAGCCCGGCGGCGCCGAAAGCACATTGCGCCGCGCACCACAGAAACCAGCTCACCCCGTACGTGGTGAACCGCAACATTCCTTGCAGCGACGCGCGAACCATCTCGACGCCGAGAAAGGAGATCGCGGTCGGCGGCAGCACCAGCATCAGGGTGAGCGAATCGACGCCGATCAGCCAGCCGCCGGCATAGGCCGCAGCTTCAAGCAGGATGACGGTTGCCAACGCCCACGGCAGGGCCGTCGCCGCGCTGCGCTGCAGGAGGCGCGCGACCAGCACCGGACCTTGGCGGCTATTGGCTTCGGCAAAATATCCCGACATCAGTAGCGCGATAATGGCAATCGGCGCGACCAGAACGTTCAATACGGCCCAGCCGGTATACAGGCGGCCGAAGCCGACCGGGTCCAACAAGGCGTTGGCGATGAGCAGCAGCAGATAATTGAAGCCGTGTCCGGAAATGTAGAACGTGGTCAGGACCACCGATCGGCGGATTATCGAGTGGCGCATCGCATCAGGTCGACGTCATGCACGGGTTCTCGCCGGCAACCCTGGATCGCGGCGAAGCGGACCGAATCATCGTCCGGCTTTGACGGGCGATGATACACCCTCGGCCTTCGATGTAATGCCGGCAGGACGGCCGGTCACAAGGAGTCCTCACAGCGAGCCGTGTCAGGCTCCGGCATCGCGTTTGCGCGCCAGATAGGAACGGCGCAACTGGCTGACAGCAATATTGGACGGCAGCCGCTCGGCGACGAAGCCATTGTCGCCGAGCAGCGCCAGTATCTCGGTGTCCCGGTAACAGGCGTAGCCGGCGCTGCGACGCAGTTGGCAATAGGGCGAAGTGGCGTTGCGCGCCAGGCTGGCAACACCGGCCAGGAAGAACCCATTCTGCCATGCAAAGCGCAGGAAGGTCGTGACGTGGCCCAGCATTGGCGTGTCCGGCTCGATGATATCGCCGAGCAGGAGCTTGCCGTCGCCTTTGAGAAGCCTGTGGAACAGTCGCAACGCGCCGACGAATTGCTGCCGGCTGAGATATTGCACCACCGAATTGACGACGATCAGGTCCACCGAGGCGGACGCCACCGCGGCAAGCGCGGCTTCGTCGAGAATGTCGATTTTCGGGCGACCGGCATAGTTGGCGAGAAGCCGGCTCCGCGTGGTTTCCGCCGGCTCGAACAACAGCAGCGTTCGACATGATTGCGCGAGCTCATTGGCTGCGACCGCGTCACCACACCCCCAATCGAGCACCACCGCGTTGCCACCGGTCGGCACGAAGCGGCTGACCCCTGACAGAACCTTGGCGGAATGCGCCAGTTGATGGCGACGGCTGGCAAAGATCGCGTTCGGCGTATTCCAGAAATCCAACCAGGACTTCATCGCGTTACTCGATATTGTGCGGCGTCGCTGAGCGGAATGGAGACAAGTCCAAATAAGCCGAGCGGCTGCAACCCGTAAAGGTTAACGCATTCTTAACACATCGCCTGATACGAAGCTGCTGCACGGAGCGCGCCGCCAAGTCGGCGCCCAAGCGATTGGTTCAGGTAGCCAAGCTTAGTCGCATCAGGGGATGGGACTACCATGCTATCGAAGCTGGCTTATACGATCGCGGGACTGGCCGTCGTTGCCCTCTCGTTCAACGCGACATTGTTCGCCCTGGATCGATGGTCCGGCGATCCGAACGCGGAGCCCCTGTTCACCGGATCGATTCCGACTGCATCCGACGGCGCTCAAGAGACCGCGCTCGCCGACCTGCCCAAGCTGTCGACATTCGAATGGTACGTAGTACGAGGGTTGAATGTCAAAGTCGCCGACGAAGGCGCGGTCGTCGCAGGTCAACCCGTTTTGCGCCTTCTCGCCACGCCGAACAGCACCGGGCACTCCCTGGTCGCCCAATTTCACGAACTCAACAGGAACCAAGTCTATCGCATAACCGCGTGGGTCAGACCTGAAGCCGGCGGCAATGTCGAAGTCGAGGCGCTCGACCACCCCTCCGGCAATCCCATCAATCATTACCTCGCCATAGCCGACCTCTCGAACAACAAGTTCCTGACCGCGAATACTGCCAGAGCCCAGGGCGTCGAGCCCGGTGCCAGCAATTGGCATAAGGTTTGGTTCGACTTGGCAACGGCCGATGGCGAGTTCCTGGTCGCAATCCGGCCGGCCAAAGGCAATACAGATACGTTCCGCGGCGACGGCAGACTTGGTGTGATGTTGGGCGGTATTCAGATGGATCCACGCCACGGATGACCGCTGAGAATCATCCGGCGAGGCGAAACACGGCGCCGATCAGATAAACGGCAATTGCTTGCGCAGCAGCGGCCCGAGATAATTGCACAGCGACGGCGGCAGATGGGCCCACAGGCGCCGCGCCGTACCCTGCTGCTTATGAATGCGCTGCAGCCCCGGGTCGCGCATCTTGACCGCCGGATTGGCATAGAAGTGATAGGGGAACTCGACGTCGCGACCGCCCCACTTGCGCTTGAACAGATGGACATTGCTGTCCGGCGTGCTTCGCCCGAAATCGAGACAGCTCGCACCGCTTTGCGCGGCGTCGCGCACGACGTGCCAGTACAACAGATAATTGGCAAACTCGACCTCCGCGGTCGTTCGTACGACGGCATAATAGTCCGTCCACCGGCTGCCATTGAGGATGCACAGCATGCCGCCGATCAGCCGTTGACGGTGGTGGACCAGGTAAAGCCGCAGCCGTTGCGAGCCGAGGTGAAGCCGGATGGCTTGGAAAGCGTCGAGGCCGACGACCGGGCTGCCGAGGGCGCGCATGTGCGCGGCGTAGGTCCGATAGAAGCCGTCGAGTCCGGCCAGCTCGGCGTCGCGGCTGACCCGCAATTCCTGTTTCTGCGCCTGGCGGATGCCCCATCGGGTCTTCTTCTTCACCGCGGCCCACAGCGCCTCGACCGGCCTCGTTGTGTCGACGGTGGTATGTATCTTGGGCACGGTCAGTTCGGCAGGCCGGTCGACCGCGCCGCCGCGGATCTGCAGGTAGCCAACACCGAGACGGTCGCGCAGCGCCTTGGCTTCAGCGAGCAGTGCAAACGTCGCGTCCCGCCCTGCCGCCAGCACGCCGCCCTCGAGCGAGGACAGGTGAGCGCCGGTGATCGGCGAGCGGCTGTAATAGAGCGGCAAGATGCCCTGCACCGCGTCGCGGCCATCCACTGCCATGAGAAAATACGGCTGCACCCAGAAGGCGTCGTTCAGGACCTGGTGCCAGCCGGCGTGATGCAACGCGCCGGCGTCAGGCGCGGCATCGACGAAATTCTGCCACGCGACCATGTCGCCTAGCTGCGCCTGGCGGACACGCAACAGCCCAACGCCGGCCGCGTGTGCGGGTGGTGAATTGGGCGCCGGGGTCAGCACGTCGCTTCGAAGCGGATCGGGCACATTTTGGAAAACAAATCAGTTGCCGCACAGCTATTATACGGCAAGGCGGCAGGCCGCCAAAGGGTGCTGGCTTGCCTTGCCGGAAGGCAATGTCCAGACTTGGGAGCCGAAGTCGGCCGACGGTCGTTGCCGTGGAGCTCGCGTTGCGCCTTGCCAAAAGATTCAAGCTTGCAAGCCACTTTTTTTCGTCGCTGCGCAAGCGCGGCGTCCGGCGCACCATGTGGATCACCTGTCACGAGCTGTATTACGACGCGACATTCGGCGTCAAAACCGGCATCGTCATTCCTGCCGGTGAGCTTGATGGCGATCCCGAGGCGTTGCACCACGCCAACGACTGCTTTCCATCCAGCTACCTGGTCCTGAAGGAGGCGCTGTCGCACGACCAGGTCGACCTGCGTGACGCGGTATTCGTCGACTTCGGCTGCGGTCTCGGGCGCGCCCTGCTGTTTGCGTCGCAGTTGCCTCTGCGCCGGCTCATCGGCGTGGAACTGTCGCCGACGCTGTGCGCAATGGCGCGGCACAACATGACCGACTTTTATCACCGTCGGAATAAAACAGTTCCCGAATGGTCCGTCATCAATGCCGATGTGCGCGCTTTCGATATCCCCGACGATGCCGCCATCTTCTACTTCTTCAATCCGTTCGACGCCTTGGTGCTCGATACCGTGCTCAAACGCATCCTCGCCTCGGTCGCCCGCGCGCCGCGTCGATGCGCGATCGTCTACGCCAATCCGGTCCATGGCGGCGTCATCGCCGCCCGTACGCAATTCAAGCTGCAAATAAAGGCACCAGACTATGTGATATACCGTCTCGGTGCTTGATGCACCGTCAAACACCGGCGGGCGCCGGAGCCCGGCGGCGCCAAGCACGAAACAGCGCCACCAACGGCAGATAGACCACGCACAGCATGATGGCGGCAAACCAGGTGAGCACGACATCGGCAATGACCGGGCTCGGATCGAACAGCGTCGTGATCAGCGAACAGGCGAGAACGACGAAAAGAAATCGCCGCGCCACCATCCCTTGCTCCGCGGCGCCGAGCGCCAACGACAGCAGCGAAACGGCCAGCGCCAGCCCTATCGGAACAATGTAGTTGCCCGGCGCCCACAACGGATCGGCGTCGCCAAAAGATTCGAGCTGCCGCTCAAACTTGCCGAACAGAAACGAACGCAACACCGGCCACGGGTGCTCCCGCACCATGCGAAAAAACAGTCGGCGGACCGCGAGGTCATAGGCGCCGTTGCTCTTGAAGACGACGATATTGAGCACCCCGTCGGACACTTCGGCAATCGGTGACGCCCCGTCATTGCGGCCGCGTAAATCGTGAAGGACCGCGGTGTACCCGAGGTCATCGCTGCGCAGGTTATAACCGTAAATCGCGTACAATTCGGGATCGTCCATGACCGTGCTGACGAACAGCGAATGCCAGAGCAAATGCTCTTTCGATTCCTTTGAGTACAGGCTTTCGTCGGGCGCGAACTGGGAATAGGCGAGCAGCGCGACGACACCCAGCACGCTGAGAGCAGCAGGCCACGTCTGCCGCACCGTTGCGGCGAGTGCCGCAAGCCAGCGGCTCGGCTGCATCGCCGCCTGTCGGATCGGCCGCAGCCCGCTGACCACGACGGCAGCAAGCGCAATCGCCGCGATCTGCCAATAGGTCTGAGTCCGGCAGAACACGATGAACATCAGGATGAAGGTCTGGGCGGCAGCCATCGCCAACACGCCCGGCTTCGGCGCGGCCTTGGTCGCCATCAGCAGGATGAGGTACAGCGACGGCACCAGTGCGATCACCGGCAAGAAGCGACTGTTGTGAACGGTGAGAATTCCGAAGAATCGGGCATAATCGAGCGCGAAGTAATGTCCAGCGAGATAGAGCATCAGCAGCAAGAGACAAAGCCGGCAGCGGCGGAACGTGGCGACGAATAGCGCCACGGAGATGAAAAGCAGCGTGAAATAGAACAGGGTCAGCGCATTGGTGCTGATACCGTAAAGCCTGAACGCCCAGTCCATGTAGTCGACGAGGCCGAGCTCATTGCCTTGCAATATGACGGGAGGCAGTGTCGGATCGATCGAGACCTCACTCGCTTCTTTCATCAGACGGTCCATTTGCGCGCCGTCGGCGACCAAGGCGGCAAGGTCTTGGCGGCTGAGGCGCGGCCCGTCTTCGTCGTTCATCAACGCAAGGCCGTGCCGGGTCAGATAGGTCAGAATCGAGCCATAGCCGACATATCCATGCAGCGGTTGCGGCTGCATGCGCGACAGCGCGATCACCAGACTCTGGCGCCAGCGATATGTCGGATTGTCGTACATTCGCGACTGCAGACCGAGCCGGTAGGCGTGCAGCATGTTCAGCGCGCAAAGACAGGCGACAGCGAGCGCGAAGATCACGATCATCGTGCGCGGCTGCGACAGTCGCGTAGTGGTGCAAGAGTCTTGCGCTGGAGACGGCACCGTCGGCGATCCTGGTATCAGGTGTCGGTTTGCAGACTAATCCTCGACCATCGCTCGCGCCGGCGCCGTGACGGGAGACACGCCGTCAGCGGCTCGGGTATTGCACTATTCGGCAGTCGCGGTAAATCCCTCGGCAATGGCAATGGCAATGGCAATGGCCTTGTTCCGCGCAAGCGTATTCGTCGCCGCCGGCGTCGCAGCAGCTCTATTGGCTGGAGCGTCGGACGGCGCTCGCGCCGCTTCGATGATTGACAATTGGCCGACCAGACCCGACACGACGGTCCGCGTCCTATTGACGAAGGCAAATCAGCCGCTCGACGCGGTGATGATGCTGCCGGGCGGCCACGGCAACATCAATCTCGACAGCCGAGGACATATCGGCTGGGGTGAAGACGATTTCGTCATCCGTAGCCGCTGGTATTATTTCGATCGCGGCATTGCGACGCTCGTTCCGGACGTGGCCGCCGACCACAAGCCGCCGGTATCGCTCACCGGATTTCGCACATCGGCGCTGCAGGCTGACGATCTGTCGGCGCTGTCGAACCATTTGCACGGCACGGCGCCGAGGGTCTGGATCGTGGCCTACGACACCGGCGCGACATCGGCGCTCAACGCAATTGCCCGCGGCAAGGCGGATTTGATCGCCGGGTTGGTCCTAGTCTCGCCGGTTCTGGAAGAGCCGGGGCCGAACAGCACGCTGCTGATCGATGGCCTGAGGCTCGCCGTCGGCCGCATGCCGGTACTCGTCGTCGCCCACCAAGCCGATGCCTGCTCGGCGCCGGACGTCGAACGGATCAGACAGGCGGCCGCCGCCGCCAAAACGGCGAATTTCCGGTCGATCGCCGTGACCGGCGGCAGCGCACAGGTGCTGCACGACCCATTCGCTTACGCCGAGGGCAGTTGCAATACGCAAGCCCCGCACCGGTTGGCCGGCCTCGACGAGGTACTGACCGACAAGATCATCGATTGGATCCGCGGCGCCGGCTCGACTGTGCCGGGCGAGACGCTAAGCGCGGCGCCGCCGCTGGCCGTCGGGGGGCGGAATGCTCCACCGCTCACGCAAGCCACGCCGCTCTCCGCATTGCCGGAGCCGGGCGTGGCGAATTTTCGCTGGGTGACGTTGCGCGGCTTGAACGCGCACGCCGTCAATGCCGACGCCGCCATCGCCGGTCAACCGGTGTTACGCTTGATCGCAACGCCTGACAGCATGGCTCACACGTTGTCCATCCGTCTGTCGGGCCTCGACAAAGGTCGGACATACCGCATCGCGGCTTGGGTCAAGCCGGTGGCCGGCGGTAACGCCAACCTTGCCGCGTTCGACCGCCCCGACAGCAAACAGCCGTCCGACTCCGGCGACGCCATCTTCGATCTCGAGAGTCACCAGATCTTGAAATCGTCCGGCGTCACGGAGCGGGACATCGAGCAGCATTCCGGCGCGTGGCAGAAAGTGTGGATCGATCTACCGACCGCAGACGGCGAATTCTTGATCGCCATCCGTCCGATCAAGGGCATCGACTATCTGTTCGATGGCGACGGCAAGCTCGGCGTGCTGCTCGGCGGCATCGAGGCCCAGCGCCTCGATTAGGCACGCGGTTTGCGTCAGGCGCGCCGCAGAAACCACTTCACCGTGCGATCGAGCCCGTCCGCCAGGCTGACGCGCGCGCTCCAGCCCAGGCGATCGCGGGCCTTGCGCGTGTCTGAATAATTGCGCTTGACGTCGCCGATTCGCGGCGCGGCGTGGCGGATGCCGCGGGTCGGGACGCCGTTGCGCTCGAGCGTCGTGCGCAGCATCTCGGCAAGCTCCGAAACCGTGGTTTCGACGTTGGTTGCGATCTGAAAGATTTCGCCGCCGACACCGGGTGCGGTGGCGGCGCGGAAGATTGCCTCGGCGATATCGTCCACATAGATGAAATCGCGGGTCTGGGCGCCATCGCCGTAGATTTCCCAGGCCTGCCCGGCGAGCGCCTCGCGAATGAACTTGGCGACCACGCTGCCTTTGTGGCTCGACAATGGCCCGTAGCAATTGCCGAAGCGGAGCGCGACGGTGTCGATGCCGAAGCTACGCTTGTAGGCCGAGCAATAGGCCTCGCCGGCGAGCTTGCTGGCGCCATAGGGCGACACCGGATGCGGCGCGAGCTCCTCATGGATCGGCGGTTCGCAATCGCCGATCGGCGCGCCGCTCGAGGCGAACACGAAACGCCCGACGCCGCCGTGACGGCAGGCTTCGAGATAATTGAGGGTGCCGAGCACGTTGGCGGTGCAGTCGGCCATCGGATCGGCGACCGAAGGACCGACTCCGGTATTGGCCGCGAGATGGATGACGGCGTCGGCGCCGGCGACGACCCGGCGCGCCAATGCAACGTCGCGAATGTCGCCGGCGACAAGCTCGATACGGCACCCGGTGGCGTCGGTCGCGGCGGTCTGCAGCGTCGCGGGATCGAGTGCCGCCACCGGCCCTATTTGCTCGAGCTCGGCGCGGCTGCCGACCGAAAGGTCATCAATGACGCGGATCGTGTCGTTACTGCGCGCCAGCAGCAGGCGGACGAAGGTTCTGCCGATGAAGCCACAGCCGCCGGTCACGACCCAACGCATGATCAGCGCCACCGCACGCGCGGCATGATGCGATCGGCGACGATACGATCGCGATATTCGAACACCCGCTCCAGCATGGCCGCGACCACGTCATCGGTCATCAGATGCGGCTTGAGGCCGAGCTCGGCCAGGCCGTGATGCGCCGGATTGTAGTAGTGCTCCTCCATCTCCTTGCGCGGGTTGTCGAGGTGCTGGATCTCGACCGCGAGATTGAGCGACCGCCCGACACGCTGCACGCGCTCGGCCAGTTCGTTGACGGAGAACGTCTCGGTGAATTGATTGAGAATGCGCAGCTCGCCCTTGGCCGGCGGATGCGCCGCCGCAAGGGCGACGCATTGCAAGGTGTCACGCAGGTTCAGGTAGCCGCGCTTCTGGCCGCCACGGCCGTACACCGTCAGCGGGATGCGCGCCACGGCCTGCACCAGGAAGCGATTCACCACCGTGCCGAAGATATCGTCGTAGTGAAAATTCGGTAACAGCCGCAGGTCGAGATCGGCCTCGTCGGTGGAGAGCCCGTAGACCGGCCCCTGCATCAGGTCGGTGACGCGCAGGCCGTGAATGCGCACGTAGAACCACAACAGATCGGTGTCGAGCACCTTGGTGGTGTGATAGAGGCTGCCGGCCTGCCGCGGGAACAGAAACCTGTCGCTGCGGCCCTTGTGCTCGATGTCGATCCAACCTTCCTCGATGTCGATATTGGGCGTGCCGTATTCGCCCATGGTACCGAGCTTGATGATGTGGCAGTCGGGCGCGTGCTGCATCACCGCCCAGATGGTGTTGAAGGTGGCGGTAAGATTGTTCGACAGCGTGGCGTGTGCTTTGTCATAACCCATCATCGAATAAGGCGCCGACGGTTGCTCGGCGTAGTGCACCAGCACGTCGGGTGCGAACTTTCCAACCAGCCCCGACAGGAAAGCAAAATCGCAGCAATCGCCGATCGCCACCTCGATCTTCGCTCCGGTGAGTCGCTCGAACAGCGCTGCGCGTTCCGGTAGCAGCGGATTGGCCATCAGCGCGTCGGAATGGGTATCGCGTGCGATCTTGCGGCGCAGATAGTTGTCGACGGCGCAGACCTCGTGGCCGGCGCGGCAAAACGCCATGGCCGTCGGCCAGCCGAGATAACCGTCGCCGCCGAGAATAAGCGCGCGCATGGCCGGCTCCCGCTAGAGCGGAATGAGTTTTGGTCGAATCGTCATCCCGCTCCAGCCTTTTGCTTGCGCATGATCTTTTCCGAAAACCGGGTTTCCATCCTCGGATCAAGTCCGAGGACAGGCTTTTTCGGGATCATGCTTTAGTCCGGCGCGCCGCCGAGCAGGCTGTGCCGGCGCAGAAAATCGGTGAGCTCGGCTTGCGACAGCGTCGCAACGTTCGTCGAATTGTAAGGCTGCTCGACCGCCGCCATGCGCTGCTCGCGGTAGGGCTCCGTCGGCTGCGGCAACGCAAAGGCCGGACGCACGACGAAATAACGCTCGAGCTCCAACGCCCGGCGTGTCTCCTCGTCGTTCATCAATTCCTCGTAGTGCTTCTCGCCCGGCTTCGGACCGACCACCTTGATCTCGATGTCTTGCGACCGGCGGCCGCATTGCGGCGCGAATTCCCGCACCATGACGGTGGCGAAGTCGGCGATGCGGATCGCCGGCATCTTGGTGATCAGCACGTCGCCCGGCTGCCCGAGCACCATCGACTCGATGACGAGGCGCACCGCGTCGTGCAACGACATGATGAAGCGCGTCATCTCCGGGTCAGTCAGGGTGACTGGCCCGCCGTTGCGTATCTGGTCGCGAAAGATGGGAATGACGGAGCCGCGCGAGCCGAGCACGTTGCCGAACCGCGTCGACAGGAACGTCGAACCCTTGAGGTTCGGATCGAGCGCAGCGGCGGTGACGAGCCGCTCGCCCATCAGCTTCGAAGTGCCCATGACGTTGGTCGGGTTGACCGCCTTGTCCGAACTCGTGAAGACCAGCCGCCCGACGCCGTTCTCCACGGCGGCGCGGGCGATATTGTGCACGCCGATGACGTTGGTCTGAATCGCCTCGAACGGCGAACGCTCGCACAGCGCCACGTGCTTGTAGGCGGCGGCGTGGAACAGCACCTCGATGTTGCGGGTCTCCCGCGTTATGGCGCCGAGGTCGCGGATATCGGCGAGCAGAAAGTGGGCGTTGTGGCGGGAGCTGTAGCGCTCCTCCAGAAAGGCAAGCTCGCTTTCGTTGTTGTCGATGCCGGTCAGCGAGGCGATCTCGAAATTTTCCAGAAGCTGCCGCGCCAGTTGCTTGCCGACGGTGCCGCACACGCCGGTGACCATGACGCGCTTGCCGCGCAAATAGGCCCGAGCATGGTCCTGCGCAGACGGATGGGTGCCGGCATTCATGCGGTCAACGGCGGTGCGGTTGCCTGGGGGCTCAGGCATTCCAACGCGGCTTCTGATCAATGGCGTATAGCGGCTGCATGATATTGGCGCAACAGACGAAACTGCTCCAGGCCGCGGCCGCCGCAACGTATCCACACGAGCCGCCAGCCCGATTTGGCCGTGGCCCGACTCGCCGCGGCATGCTAGACGTGCAGAGGCAGCACCTAGGGACACCGCAGGGCCCTGCACGCGGCCAAGGGGAGCGGGATGAGCGCCGACAGCCCGGCAGTGCACAATTCGTTGCACGTCTCGATCGTCGTGCCAGTCTATAACGAGGCATCGCTGCTGGTCGACATGGCCGAGGAGCTGGCGCCGCATCTTGACGATTTCGTCGGCCGCGGCCGTTGGCAGTTCGTGCTGGTCGACAACGGCTCGACCGACGGCTCCGCCGCCGTCTGCGCCGAGATCGTGCGGCGCTGGCCGGGCTCGGTGCTGGTCGAGCTCGATAAGCCCGATTACGGCGAGGCGCTGTGCCAGGGCCTGGCGCACGCCGCCGGGCCGTGGGGCTTCATCATCAACGTCGATTTCTGGGACGCGCCGTTCATGCGCTGGTGCTTCCGCACCCGCGGGGTCTACGATCTCGTGGTCGGCTCGAAGCGGGCCGACGTCTCGCTCAACCAGCAACAGAATTACCGCAAGCTCTTGAGTTGGGGCCTCAACACCATCCTGCAGGCGGTGTTCGGCTTCGTCGGCTCCGACACCCACGGGCTGAAATTCCTTTATCTTCCGGTGATGCGGCCGATCTTCCGGCAATGCGTCATGCGGCGCGGCCAGTTCGACACCGAATTCACGTTGCGCGCCGCCCGCGCCCAGCTCTGGATCGCCGAAGTGCCGGTGCCGATCGTCGAGCTGCGCAGGGCGCGCAATCTGATGCTGCACAAGGTCATTCGCAACTTCGTCGACATCCGGCGCCTGCACCGGGTGTTGCGCGACGTTCCGATCAAGGCGGCGACGCGCTATCACCGCTGGTCGCGCGAGGACGTGGAAAATCTCGACGGCGCCCAGACCGCGCTCTTGATCGAAATGGGCCGCGTGCATCGCGACAGCACCATCCCGATCGATTCGGCGCTCAACGAAAACCGCGACGCCGCCGGCAGCTTCGATCGCAAGCGCGGCTCGGCGGGCCGTTCCTGACCACAACAGTCAGGCGACGCGTGGCTTCTCCATCACCATGATCAGGCAATCGGCGAACAAGGCGTTGTAAAAGCTCGCCTTGTGCGACAGATGCCAGAAATGCTTGCCGGTGCGGAAGCGCACTTCGCGGGTGAAGCCGAGTTTCGGCAACAGGCCGTCGAGCGGCCCGGGCAACGCCGGGACGATGAGGTACATGTTGCGCCCGGTCAGCTCCAGCGGCCTGAAGCCGGCGGTTTTCAGCAATTTCAGCAGGCTGCGGCGCGAGAAGAACTGAAAGTGCTTGGGGTGCTGCAGCTCGCTTACGGTGAAGCCGAGCAGGCCGAGCGCGCGGTAGAGCCAGAATGCCGAGTTCGGCGTCGACAGTACCAAGCGGCCGCCGGGCTTGAGCACGCGAAACATCTCGCCGGCAAGAACGTCGGGCGAGGCCATATGCTCGATCACCTCGGAACAGAACGTCAGGTCGAATGTGCCGTCGGGATAGTCGATGCCGCTTTCCAGATCGACGACGTGGCCGTCGAAGCCGTGACTGCAATAACGCGCGATACCTTGTTCGGAAATGTCGACGCCGCGGACCTTGTGGCCTTTGGCGGCCAGCGCCAGCGAATTGCTGCCGGAGCCGCAGCCGACGTCGAGAATGTCGAGCGGGGTGTCGTCGGGCACGCAGTCGATGGTGAAAATCTTGCTGGTGCGCGGGATTTCGCTGCCCTGCGTGTACTTGCGATCGTAGAACGCTTGAATGCTTTGATGCATCGCGCTGCTCATGGCGTTAGGGCAACCGGGCCCTCGACCGCGAGCCGTTTATAAATAGGCAGGTTACGTCGCGCAACCGTACTCAGCCACGCAACGAAGCGATTGCCGCACCCGGTTTGCCGGCGCCAGCCGATCGCGCAAGAGCGGCGCCAATCAGCACTAGGGCCGCACATAAGAGAAACAAGAGCCACACGAAATTATCGATCATCACCAGGGGATTCAGCGCGACCAGCCAATTCGGCAGCCATGACACCAGGACAAAGAGCGGCGCCGCTTTGGCCGTGGCCAGCAGCGTCGCCCGCGCTTCGCAATGTCGCGCGACGAGCCAAGTCAAGACCATCAGCGCGGCAACGGGCACCAGGACATTCCAGATCGGGAGACCGGCAAACAGTCCGCGGAAGAACAGGACCTCCGATTGCATGATGCGCAGCGGCTTGGCGACGAAAAAAGTGTACAGGACGAACCGCGGATCGTTCGATAAAATATTGAAGAACGCTACCTGGCTGAATTTCTCAAGGGCGAATTTCTTTGTTCCTCCGTCGCTGTTTACATATTGCCGCCGCTGCTCGGGAGGCAGCTTCATGATGGCGATATGCGCGACTTCCGCGGGCATCGCGTCGCCTTCAGCGCCATTCACCGAGCGGCCGTATTTTTTTTCCCATTCCGGCGTCAACTGCAGCGACGACAGCACGCCCTGCCAAAAGGTATGGTGCGTCACGTCACCCCGGGCAGCGTAGACTGGACTGAGCGATAACGTCGCCAGCACGCGTGCAGAGATCAGGACGGCGAACACAGCCGCCAGCGTGACCGCCGAGCGCGGTTGCCGCCATTTCAAGAGAGATCCCGACACATCACCTCGGCGCAGGCTCACGATCGCCATCCAATAGAGAGTGAGCGCCAGCACCGCCCAAATCGTGGAAACACGGATTTGCAGAGCAAAGGCGAAAATTCCGGACTGCAACGCGAGAATGGCATAATCCAACAGGTTCAGCCGATAATTGTACCGCGTCCATGTGACGAGAAGATGGAGCGTCGGAATGGCGGCGAGGGTACTGAGAAACCGGACGTCCTTCACGTCGGTGCCGGTCGCCTGGAAGTTGATGAAATTCGAACAGGCCACAACATAAAGCGCCAGCGTCATGACGGCGCCGACGGCCATTGCATCGACGCTGCGACCGTGACCCGCGCCATACAGGAGCAAAGATGCCGTCACGACCACGAAATAGAAGTACGTGAGCGACGAGATATGCACACCGAATATAACGAACGCCAGAAAGGCGTAGGTGGCGATGCCGGTATCTTCTCCTGTGAAGCTGGTGAGATCGGTGTATTCGCCATCGGCATTGGTGAACGCCCTGGGCGGCGCCAAGTCGATCGTCTGCGCTTTCTCCAAGGCGGATTGCAGCAATTCGGCGTCGCCTAGGTTCTCGGGAAAGGGCTTGCGCAACTCCGGAAGCGGACCGTCGGTAAAGCCGCTTCTGGCAAGCGTGGCGAAGATGCGCATGTCAACCGCCGCGCCCCCCATCCCAAATTTCAATTTGGTCAGCGCGGCGGCAGTGCCGTAAAGCTCACGATCCACACTTTGCGGCGTAACGATTCCGATCAGGTTCTTTTCGAACAAAGTGCCAAGCATGGCGGCGAGCAGCAACAGCGCGATGACAAGTGCAGAAAGGCTTGCAAGCGCCTCTCTTCGGCTATGGACAGGTACGCCGCCTAAAGCTTCGCCCGGCAACACTTTTGCTGTCACGAGGTGCCTGTCTATCTGATAGACTGAGAATTCGGGATGATTGGACTTTTTGCATTTGAGACGCAAGACCTGTTCCCGGCGTCAGCGATCGGATAAATTGAGGCAATGGACCAAGACGGCCGGGTGCCTCGGACAAGCGCGGGTGCTGCGCCATGAGCCGCGCCGTCATTCTTGCCGGCGGCCGCGGCACGCGGCTGCATCCCTTCACCATCACGCTGCCGAAACCGATGGTGCCGATCGGCGAGCAGGTTTGCACGTTCTACGGTTCGCATTTCGGCGTGAAGACGGTGACGCTTCGGCCGGCTAACATTTACGGCCCAGGCCAAACGAAAAGCTTTTTGATCCCGCACGTGATCGCTCAACTGCTGGACGACAGGAGCCCGGAGATTCTGGTGCAAGACCTTGCACCGCGCCGCGATTATATTCATGTTGACGATGTGGTGGATGCGATGCTGCTCTCGACGATGGCGCCGGCGGGTTCGATTTTCAACCTCGGCTCGGGAACGGCCTATTCGGTCGAAGAGATCATCCGTTGTAGCTGCCGGGTCGCCGGGCGGCACAAGTCCTATCGGGCGACCGGGCAACCCAGGCCGCACGAGATCGCGCAGGCGCGCATGGATGCGACGGTGGCGCGTCGGGTTCTGGGTTGGCAGCCGGCCGTATCGCTTGAACGCGGACTGCAGTCGGTCATCGAGAGCATGCGATGATGCGAAGCCTCGACGTCGTGTGTCCGGTGTTTCGCGAGGAAGAGATGATCGAGCTCTTCCATCGCCAGCTCGCGGCGGCATTGCAGCCGCTGGAACAGCGTTATCGCATCCGCATCGTCTACGTGCTCGACCCGTCGCCGGACAGGACCGAGCCGCTGCTGCAAGCGATCAGCGCGCGCGATCCGCGGGTCGAGGTGATCGTGATGTCGCGGCGCTTCGGACATCAGGCGGCGCTGATCGCGGGGATCGACTGCAGCCGCGGCGACGCCGTCGTCATGCTCGACAGCGACCTGCAGCACCCACCCGAGCTCATTGCCGGCATCGTCGAGCAATGGGAGAACGGCGCCGACATCGTGCAGATGGTGCGCCAGGACCGCCGCGAGACCGGCCTCGTCAAACGCCTGACCTCGCGCTGGTTCTATTCCTTGCTGCAGCGCGTCGGCGCGGTGGATTTGCCGACCGGCGCGTCCGACTACCGGCTGCTGTCGCAGCGCGTCGCCGAAGTCGTACGCGCCCAGATCACCGAACGAAATCCGTTCCTGCGCGGCCTAGTGTCCTGGGTCGGCTTCAACATTGTCCACGTGCCGTTCGTTCCCAATGCCCGGCCGGGCGGACGTTCGCACTATCGCCCGTCGACGCTCGTCAATTTCGCGCTCAACGGCATCTGCTCGTTCTCGAAATTTCCGCTGCGCTTTTGCGTCGCCTTGGGGATGGTTATCGCCTTTATGAGCTTTCTCGGCGGTTTCCTCGAGATCGTGTTCTATATGCTCGGCACGATCGATGTGCCGGGCTGGGCCTCATTGATCGCCGCGCTGTGCTTCCTGAGCGGCGTGCAATTGTTCTTTCTCGGCGTCATCGGCGAATATATCGGCTTGATTTTCGACGAGGTGAAAGGCCGGCCCCGATATATCGCCAACCACCGTTACATCCGCGGCAGGCCAGCGCGATGCGAAGGGGCCGAGCGGACGGCGATCGCGCCCGTCGCGCAGAGCGGCACGGTCATGGGCGAAAGTGTGGAACGGCTATGAACCGGGCAGACCGCGCCAGCACGCCCGCCTGCCTCGCCGGAACGGAAACCGCGGAACTCACCGCGATCGTCACCGGGCGGACCGCGTCCCTGTTCGCGGGCGACCTCGCGGCAAGCCGCGACGCCATCACCGCAAAAATTCACGGCCGCCGGATTCTGGTGATCGGCGGCGCGGGTTCCATCGGTGCGGCCACGGTCGAGCTGCTGCTCGACGATCCGCCGGCGGCGCTGCACGTCGCCGATCACAACGAGAACTCGCTCGCCGAGCTCGTTCGCACCTTGCGCGGCCGACCCACCGGCATTCCCGATATTGACTTTCGCGCACTGCCGCTCGACTACGGCGGCCCGGTGATGGCGCGGCTCTTGCGCGACGTGCCGCCCTACGACGTGGTGCTCAATTTCGCGGCGCTCAAGCATGTGCGGTCGGAAAAGGACATCTATTCCGTCCTGCAGATGTTCGATACCAACGTGGTCCGGCATATCCGTTTCAAGCGCTGGCTTGCCGATCGCCGCCACGGCGCGACCTATTTTGCGGTCTCGACCGACAAGGCGGCCAATCCGGTGAGCCTGATGGGGGCCAACAAGCGCCTGATGGAAGATTTGGTCTTCGACGCGGCCGCCGCCGGCTATCAGGCGTCGACCTCGGCGCGATTTGCCAATGTGGCATTCTCGAACGGCAGCCTGCTGCAAGGTTTTGGTTATCGCCTGGCCAAGCAGCAACCGCTTGCGGTGCCGCGCGATACTAGGCGCTACTTCATCTCCCACGGCGAGGCGGCAGAGCTTTGCCTGATCGCCGCATGCCGGATTCCGGGCACTCATATCGCTGTACCGCGGACCGACACGAAATTTCAACTGCAGCTCCTCGAAGACGTTGCCTGCGCCTGCCTTGATTACTGGGGCCTGTTGCCCGAGCGCTACGACGACGAAGCGCGCGCGCGCAACGACGTCGAGCGGCTGGCGCGGGAGGGGCGCTGGCCGTTGCTGCTGACACCGCTCGATACCGGCGGCGAAAAACCCTTCGAGGAGTTCGTCGACGCCGGAGAGAGCGTCACCGATTGCGGGCTCGGCAGCATATCCGCGTTGCGCCACGTCCCGAGCAACGCCGCCGCGCAAAAATTATTCGACGACATCGCGTGCTGGGTAAACGAACCCGATCGGGCCATTGCCAAGGACGCGTTGGCGCGCGCGATCGCCAACGTTTTGCCGAATTTCCGGCACGCCGAGTCGGAGCGAAATCTGGATCAGCGTCTGTGACCGAAGACGTCGCCCGATTCGCCGCGCCGCCGGCCCTTGCTCCCGGCATCGCGAGCGCGAATTGTCTGGTCTGCGGCGGCGCCACGCAACCGAGCCACCCGCCCGGCCTGGTCGCATGCACGCGATGCGGCTTCGTCTCCGCCAATCTCAATCTTACTGAGGAAGATATAGCGAAGCTCTATGAGCGCGGCTATTTTCACGGCGACGAATACCTCGACTACGTCGCCGAAGAAGAAAGCCTGCGGCTGAATTTCAGGGCCCGGCTGCGCACCTTAGCGCGCATCGCTCCGGACCTGCACGAGCGCGACATGTTCGAGATCGGCTGCGCCTACGGCTTTTTTCTCGACGAAGCAAGGCATTTTGTAAGATCGGTCGCGGGACTGGATATTTCAGGCGAAGCGACCGCCTATGGCCGCGGCCGCTTCGCGCTCGATATCGCGCAGGGCGACTATCTCAATCGCCCGCTCGGCAAAAAATACCGCGCCATCGTCATGTGGGACACCGTGGAGCACCTGCAGCGTCCCGACCTTTTCGTTGAGAAAATCCATGTCGACCTCGAGCCGGGCGGCGTGCTGGCGCTGACCACGGGCGACATCGGTAGCCTGAATGCACGGTTGCGCGGCGCCAAGTGGCGGATGATCCATCCGCCGACCCATCTGCACTATTTCTCAGCCGCGACCATGCGGCTGCTGCTCGAGCGGCATGGCTTCGACGTCATGCATCTCAGCCATCCCGGAATCTCGCGGAATCTGCGTTCGATCCTCTATTACGTCCTGGTCTGGCGGACACGGAAGAGCGGCCTCTACAATGCCTTGAGCCGCTGGCGCGTGTTCGATCTGCGCGTCACCGTCAACATGTTCGACATCATGTATGTCATCGCGCGCCGTCGATGAGACCGCAACCTGATCGCTATCGCGTGCAAGCAAATGCGATCCGCATCTGCGGGCGGGTGAATTCCGGCATCAGGAATTCGCGCGGGCTGTCGTTCGAGCCGCAGGAATACAGGACCTGGAAGCGCTTCACGCATCCGCCTGCCGGATCTCTTATCTTCATCACGTCGTAGACGAAGTCGCATGAGGCTTGGCCGTTGCAGGCCCGCCGCATCAGGCCGAGGATATTGTCGTGAAGCTTCGCGTCGCAATTCTCGCCGAAGCTTGCCGACGAAACAGCGATACGGCCCGGAGGCTGCATCGTCTCGGAACGGGCCAACGCGCGCATGTGGATGGAGATCAGCACACTGAACAGCGTGATCAACGTCAGCAGCACGGGCAGCCAAACGATCATGCGCAAAGAGCGGAAATTGGCGCGGACCCACCGTATCGCCGGACGCTCGATCACCATGTATGAAATGTAGGACACGATGAGCGCGACGATCATCATGCCGATGTAGATCGTCCAGCGTGAGATTCCCGGATACCGTACGACGAGCAACTGCCCATAATCGTGCAGGATGAAATAGTGCAGAAGATAGAGCGAATAGCTCGCATTGCCGAGCTTGACCAGAAGAGGAGTGGAAAGAAAGGTCGACAGCCACGACCGGTAACGCGCGGCGGCAAAGATGAGGATGGCAACGAATGCCGCGCAGCACTGGGTGCAGATGGTGACGAATGGGTTATCGGCCCGGCCGAAAACCGCCGCCACGGCGCCGAGAAAAATGACGAGGCTGCCGTAGGTCAGCAGTTTCGCCGTCGTGCCGCTCTCGCTCTTTCCGGTGCGCACCAGAAGGACCTGCGCCGCGACCGCGCCGAGCAGAAACTCGGACATTCTGCCGTAGGGCGATTGAAACAGGATCCAGTGGGTAAATTCGTTGGGCTGGGCTTCTGGATAATGCACGGCGGCCCAACCGCTCCACGTGTTGGAATGGAACCAGCCGAAAATATAGTAGACCAGTCCATAAACCACAGCAGCGACGCCGACGATCACAAGCCAGCGGCCGGCCAAACGCGCCAGCGCGGCGGCGCAAAACAGATAGGCGAAATAGAAAAACGCCTCCGTCGACAGCGACCACATCGCGCCGGTCGCGCCGGTCGTCCAGGTGCTGTAGTAATCGTACGCCGTCGTCGCCCCGATCGGCCACCACCACCAGGTCTGCGTGAACGTCAGATAGAGCGGCAGCGGCCTGAACGCGTCGTACAGCGAGAACACGTAGCCGGAAAAATAGCCCTGGGTCCACAATAGCGTGAAAAAATCGTAGCCGAACACCAGCAAGAACAGCGGATACAGCCGGGCGAAGCGCGCGATGAAGAAATCGAGCTTGCCCGACACGCCCGCCGGCACCGTCTTGTGGTAATTGAAGTGGATGACAAAGCCGCTCAGCGCGAAAAACAATGTCATGCCGACGCTGGCGCCACTGAGCATCAAATTATCGAAGGGGGTCAGCGCCGTCTGCGACTGTTGCAGCAGCACGATGTACCAGTAGCCGTGTCCGACCATCACGCTGAAGGCGGCGAAGAAGCGCAGCCCGTCGAGCGCGGCAATATGCGGGTGGACCGGCGACGTGCCGCGGACGATGGGCCCGGCCGACTGCAGGGCCGGAGCGTCGAGGGCCGTCGCAGCGGAATCCAAAGCGGCAATCGTCGACATCCGGGCCCCTGCCCCACATCGCCTAGGTCAGTTTGTAACAACACCGATCCGGGTCGCGCAACCAACAGCCAAAGGCAATGCATGCTCAATACGTTGCGCCACGCTGCGGAGCCCGATAAAACTGCGCTCGGAACCGATGCCTCGGCTCGGCCGGGGCCGGGTCGGCGAAAGTCAACACGCCGCGCCTTGCGGCAAAATTTGCGGCCGCAGCGGAGCGCCGATTGCTGTGACGGCTCGAGACAGCAGCACCACCGGGCTGGACTTGCGCGACAGGGTCGATGCGCTCACCGGTTTGCGATTCCTCGCTGCGGCGTCGATCCTGGTGTCGCATACGATCGCCTGGACGGCGCCATTCACCAGCCGCAATCCGATCAGCTCCTCCATCGCGGTGATCGGCGTTTACGGCATGCCGCTCTTCTTCGTGCTTTCCGGCTTCGTCATCCACTACAATTATGGCGCCCTGTTCCGCGAGCGCTCATGGCGGTTCGCCACGGCCGAGTTCTTCATCGCGCGATTTGCCAGACTCTATCCGTTGTATCTGTTTTGCGTCGTCGTTGGCGTCATCAGCGACTTCATGGTGAACTGGCTGCACGATTATCTGGCCGATTTCTTCAAGGTCGTCGTCACTTCGCTGACGATGACTCAGTCTTGGTTCTATATCATCGTCGTCAATCACAGGCTTCTCCTCGAGAACGGCTTCGGGCTCGGCTGGTCGGTCTCCACCGAATGGTTCTTCTATTGCTGCTACGTCGTATTCGTTTTCGCGCTGTTCCGCCTGCGCACACCCTATGCAACGATGCTGGCGATCGTCATCGTCTCGCTCGCGGTGTTCCTTGTGCTGGACGTGGCCGAGGTGCACCGCGCCGACATCATCGACTTGGCCCGCCGATGCGTGACGGACGATTCGGCCCTGACCGACAAAGATTACGGCTTCCACCGCTGGCTGTTCTACTATTCGCCCTATGTCCGCGTGCTGGAATTCGTGCTCGGCTGCCTGACTGCGCAGCTTTACATGCTATTGGCCGGCCGGCCGGTCGATGCGGTGGAGCGCCGATGGGGGTCTGTCGCGCTGTGGGCCGCGCTTGCGGTGCTGGTGCTGATCGGCGCCAGCGAGGCCATCAGCACCACCGATCCGTTGCTCGACCGCTACATTCGCTTCTTCAATCTGAATTTCGGCCCCGCCGTCCCGCTTGCCACCGTGATCTTCTGCGTGTCGCGCTATGACAGCGCGGTCGGTCGGCTGCTCGCGGCGCCCGCATTGGTTGCCTTGGGCGAGATCAGTTATTCGATCTACGCGGTGCATACCTGGACGCTGCGAGCCTTTTTGCGTCCTGCCGTGGAGTTCAATCTCGCCAACGGCATCGAAGCTTTGATCAGAATTCCGGTGGCGGTAGTCTTTTCGATCATCATGGCGAGCGCCACCTACCGGCTGATCGAAATGCCGTGCCGCCGCTATCTGCGCCGCCGACTGTCCGCACATCTGCAGGCTTGGCGCGAGCGCCAGCAGCGGCGGAATGCACTGTCCGGCGCTGCCGCCGGCTGAGCGCCCGGCGATTGTCCGGCTCAACCCGCGATGCTAATGAATTCGCGGATTAATTTTCCGGATGACGCCAATTGGGCATCAGTCAACATGATCTCGAGCTTTTGATCGAGCTGCGGCGGCAGAAGCATATTCCGCTCAATCGCTACGTCGCCGAGCTTGGGGCGCAGCAGCTCTCGAACAGCTTCTTGCGATCCGACGATCTGGTCCGCCGCGCCGAAGCCGCATTCGGAGCTGCGCGGCCGTACGTGTTGCCGGTGCCGGGGCCGGCGACGGTATCAATCGAACACATGGAGCTGCTCGATGACGCCGCGCCTTTCGCCCGCGATTTCTGGATTGCGCTCGGGTTCGACTATACCTCGATCGACGTCGACGGCAGCCCGGGAAGCATCCCGCTTGACTTGAACTACGATCGGGTGCCCGGCGACTTGCGTGGCAAATACGGCCTGGTGACGAATTTGGGCACCACCGAGCACGTTTGCAATCAGATGAACGCGTTCAAGATAGTGCATGACCTCGCCGCGCCCGGCGCGGTCATGATTCACCACCTGCCCGCCGGCGGCATGCTCAATCACGGGCTGGTCAACTACAATCCGAAGTTCTTCTGGTACCTGGCGCGCAGCAACGACTACAAATGGCTCTATATGAGCTTTTACTACGGCGGCAACAGCTATCCGATCCCGGAGAATATTCTCGATTTCAACCGAAACTATGCGCCGCAGGCGCGAGCGGCATTGCGACAGCACGACATCTCCGACTATGCGATCCTGGTCGCCTTCAAAAAGACGCTCGACATTCCCTTCGTCCCGCCGATCGACGTCAACACCGGCACCCGATCGAGCGACCCGGCGCTAAACCGACGCTATTGGACCGTGCTGCAGCCGAACATCCTCGACGCGGCGCGGCGCGGCGCCCGGCCGCGCAAGTTGGCCGCACTGCTGGAGCCCGATGAAGGCGCGGCGGCCGACGACGGCGCGATGCGCAAGGCCACCGAGCGCGCAGTTGCCGACAGCGAGCAACGCACGCCTACGTTGCCCGAGACCAAGTCGGCCGGGACTTCGCGGCACATTGTGGAGCGGCGCTACGTCGTATTGATCGCTGCCGTATCGGCCTTGGCAACGGCCATCATCATGATCGCGCTTCTGCTCGGCGCGTGGTGGCTGCAGCTTTGAACGGGATCGCGTCGGGCATGACGGCCGTTGCCTTGCTTGCGAAAATCCGTCTCTCTATCATGCGCCGCGAAAATCTTGTCGCGGCAACGATGAAGCGAAGACAAGCCGCCCCGGAAGGCCTTCGCCGATGAGCGACACCGCGGAAAAAGCAGCACCGGTCGAGCGTGCGCTCAAGCAAATCACGCTCCTGATGCCGGTCTGGGGCAACCAATTCATCGGCCGGTTCCTGGAATTTTGCCTGCCGACGCTCTTGGCGCCGAACAACGTCCCGGCGCTGGCCAAAGAGCTGCCCTGCCGTTTCGTCTTGTTGTCGAGCGCGGCCGACGAGGCGGTCGTCCGCTCGCAGCCGGCGTGGCAGAAGCTTGAGCGGCATTGCATCGTCGAGTTTCACGCTATCGACGACATCATCACCGAGGGTAACCACACGGCGACGATCACGCTCGCCTTCGAACGCGCGTTGCGGCAGGCCGGCGAGACGCTGCGCGACACGTGTTTCATTTTCCTGATGTCGGATTATCTCGTCGCCGACGGCTCGCTGAAGACCGTGCTGCGGACGATCCGCCGGGGCGCCGGCACCGTGCTTGCCGGCAACTTTCAGGTCGTCGCCGAGGAAGCGGCACCGCTGTTGCGGCAGCAGATCGACCGCGCCGCCCACGAGATCGTGCTGCGCCCCCGCGACCTGGTCGGATGGTCGCTCGCGCACCTGCATCCGGCCACGGTAGCCAACATCGTCGATTTCGGCCTGACCCATAACGACCACACCAACCGGCTGTTCTGGCGCGTCGACGAGAATACGCTGATCGGGCGGTTCTATCTGATGCATCCGATCGCGATCCATCCCGAGGTGAGCGATTTCACCGTCGGCGCGTCATGGGACTATTCGTTCGTTCCCGAGCTGTGCCCGTCGCGCAATGTGGCGGCGCTGACCGATTCCGACGACTATCTCGTCGTCGAGCTGCAGCGGCGCGACTATGAGTCGGAGAATCTGCGGTCCGGTCCGCTGCGTCCCGCGGCGCTGGCGCGCAGCCTGGCCGAATGGACGACGGAAGAT
>JASHQO010000533.1 GCA_030039105.1 Xanthobacteraceae bacterium | reverse complement strand
GCGGCGGGAACGCGCTGACGCGCCGCGGCTGCGGCGTGGCCTTCGACGGTGCGCGGCGCGGCGTTGACAGGGCCCATACCCTTTCGGATAATTACTTAGAAATCTATGCAATGGGACCGCCGACAATGCAACAGCCGCTGCGCCAGGACCAACAACAAACCCCCGCGACGCCCAACCAGGCCTTCGACCTGCGCTCGGCGCTGCAATGGCTGCGCGCCTCCGGCGAGTTGATCGAGACCGACAAGGAAGTCGATCCCGACCTGCAGATCACCGGGCTGCAGAAGCACATGGACGGCGGCTGCCCGGTGCTGTTCAACACCATCAAGGGCAAGCCGAACCACCGCGTCATCACCAACCTGTTCGGCGACATGGCGGTGATCAACCGCATGTTCGGCTGGAAGGACGATCCCGACCGCGTCAGGAAGCTGGCGCATGCGCTGTCGCATCCGGTTGCGCCGGTCGAGATCGCGCAAGCCGAAGCGCCGTGCCAGGAATTCGTCATCGAGCAGCCCGACGACGTCAACAAATGGCTGGTGCCGATCCGCCACACCACCTACGAGCCGGAGCTCACCGTCGGCTCCGGCATCCGCTGCGTCACCGGCGCGCAGTTCGAAGGCGGCTCCGACCTCGGCTACAACCGCATGAATTTCCGCTGGGGCAACGTCGGCACATTCCAGATTTCGCCCGGCTCGCACATGTGGCAGGTGGTCAACAAGCACTACAAGGACGACCAGCCGGTGCCGATCACCATGTGCTTCGGCGTGCCGCCGGCCTGCACCCTGATGGCCGGCGCCGGCTTCGACTACGCGGTGCTGCCGATGGGCTGCGACGAGATCGGCATCGCCTCGGCGGTGCAAGGCGCGCCCATTCGTCTCGTCAAGGCGCGCACCGTCGACGCCATGGCGCTCGCCGACTGCGAGCTGGTGCTCGAAGGCTACGTCAATCCGCGCGACCGCCGCTTCGAGACCAAGGAAGCCGAAGACGCCGGCGTGCAGGGCCGCTACCACTTCCATCCCGAGTGGGCCGGCTACATGGGCAAGTCCTACAAGGCGCCGACCTTCCACGTCACCGGCATCACCATGCGCAAGCCGGAAGGCAAGCCGATCATCTTCGCGCTCGGCGTCCACATGCTCGACGACCACAACATCGACACCACCGTGCGCGAGGCGGCGATCTACGAGCTGTGCAACCGGCTGCAGCCCGGCATCGTGCAGAACGTGGTCATCCCCTACTGCATGACCGACTGGGGCGGCTGCATCATCCAGGTCAAGAAGCGCCACCAGATCGACGAAGGCTGGCAGCGCAATTTCATGGCCGCCGCGCTGTCGTGCTCGCAGGGCATGCGGCTCGCCATCGCGGTCTCGGAGGATGTCGATCCATATTCGATGGACGACGTCATGTGGTGCCTGACCACGCGGGTGAATCCCAAGACCGACATTTTGAACCCGATCCCCGGCGGCCGCGGCCAGACGTTCATGCCGGCCGAACGCATGACCGCCGGCGAGCGGCAATGGACGGCGTCGAACACCCAGTTCGAAGGCGGCATGGGCATCGATGCCACCGTGCCGTTCGGATATGAGAGCGACTTCCTGCGGCCGGTCTATCCGGTCGACAAGGTCAAGCCGGAGGACTGGTTCTCGAAACAAGACATCGCCAACGCCAAGAAGCGCATGCAGGGCTGGGTGCATTCGCTGGCAAGGACGGGGCGCTGATCCGTAGCCCGGGTGAGCGCAGCGACACCCGGGATCTGGCCGTGAGATTTTTCCCCGGATGTCGCTTCGCTCATCCGGGCTACGAGCTTTTCCACCTTGCAGCGAGCGCCTTGCGGTCGAGCTTGCCACGCTCGGTTTTCGGCAGCGACGAGGCTGAGATCACGATCTGCTTCGGCGCCTTGAAGGCCGGCAGCACGGTGGCGCAGTAGCGCAGCAATTCGGCGGCGTCGACGGCGGCGCCCGGGCGCGGCACGACGTAGCTCACCACCTCCTCGCCGTAGATCGCATCGGGCACGCCGACGGTGGCGGCTTCGATGACGTCGGGGCGCTGCATCAGATAGGAGTCGATCTCGACCGGCGAGATTTTGGCGCCGCCGCGAATGATCTGCTCCTTGTCGCGGCCGGTCAGCATCAGAAAGCCGTCGGCGTCGAGGCAGCCGAGGTCGCCGGTGCGGAAGCGGCCGCGGCAGTGGGTCTTGATCGCGCCGTCCTCGCCCAGATAGCGGAACGGGTGATGCTCGCCCAGCCCGCCGAGCTCGACAAAGCCGATCTCGCCCGGCGGCAGGCGGCGGCCGTCGGCGTCGACAATGGCAAGGTCATGATAGGCGAACGGCTTGCCGAGGGTGCCGAGGCGGCGTTGCTCGCCCGGGATGGCGGCGATCCAGCTCACCTCGCTGGCGCCGCCGCCTTGCGCCACCGGGATGCCGAATTTCCGCTCGAACCGCTTCCACTCCTCGAGCAAGAGCGGCGCCGAGCTCGAGGTGATGAAGCGCAGCTTCGGCAAGTTGTCGCGATGGGCGGCCTGCTCGCTGTTGAGCAGGATGTTGATGGTGGTCGGATTGCCGGTGGCGACCGTGACGTCATGATCGCGCAAGTGTTGGAAGAACCGGCTCGCCGAGAATTTCTCCGCAAGCACGAGCGTAGCGCCGCGGTTGACGACCGCGAGGCCGCCCAAGGTCTGCGCCGAGTTCCAACTGAACGGGCGGAAGTCGTACAGCCGGTCTGCCGCCGAAATGCCCCAGCCGGCAGCGAGCGGATCGATGTTGAGCAGGAATTCGCGGAAGCTCAGCACCACGCCCTTGGGCTTGGCGCTGGTGCCCGAGGTGAACAGGATCACCGCGTCGTCCTCCGGCCCCGCTCCCACCCTGCGCTGCCCCGCTTGCGGGCAAGGGTCGGGCGGAGGCGGCTCGCACGGCGTGCAGCGGGCAAGCGCGGCAAACAACGTGCCGGGCTCCGGCCTGTCGGCGCGCCCGAGCCGCAGCCGCGGCGTGGCGGTCCTGGCCAACAGATCGTCGAGCTGCAAGCCATCCTGGTAGAGAATGAGCTTCGGCTTGAGCCGCTCGAAGATATTGTCGAGCTGGTTGCGGTTCATCTCGACGTGGACGGTGCAGATGGTGACGCCCGCCGCCATGACGCCGAGATAGCAGGCGAGCTGCTCGATCGAATTGTTGGCAAGAAGCGCGACGCGGTCGTTCGGCCCGAGCCCGCGTTGGCGCAGCAACGTGGCGAAGCGGCCAATTGTGTCGCGCAACCCGGCGTAGCTCACCGTCCGCGCCTCGTCCGCCGCTATCGCCCACGGCTTGCCCGGAGCGGCGGCGGCAGCGCGCGCGATCCAGTGCTGCAGCAGGTTTGAGCCGGCGTCTTCTTGCATGGTACGATGGCGAACGCTAATTCCTTAGCATTATAAGCATTTCGCGACCAGGCGAAACAAGTGCCGCGACAAGACCAAGGCAAGGCAATGGCAGAGCAGACCATCATGCCCGACCCGATGGCAACGCCGATCGGGGACGGATCGTCCGGCGGCATCGGCTCGAACACGGCGCCGCTTCTGCCCTACCACGATTTGCGGCAATGGCTCGAAGAAGCCAGGAAGCTCGGCGAGGTGCGCGAGGTCGGCGGGCTATCCTACGAGACCGACATCGGCATGCTCGCCGAAATGTCGGCCCACGCCGACGACGCGCCGTGCTTGGTGTTCGAGGACGTGCCGGGCACGCTGCCGGGCAGCCGCCTCCTGGTCAATTTCTTCGCCGGCAAGCGCAAGAATATGACGCTCGGGTTTTCCACCGAGCTTAGCAAGCTCGAGCTGAGCGAAAGCTTTCGCGTCAACTATGCCGGCATGCTCAAGCGCATTGCGCCGCAATTCGTCGAGTCGGGCCCGGTGATGCAGAACGTGCTGCAGGGCGACGCCATCGACGTGACGAAATTTCCGGCGCCGCAATGGCATCCGCAGGACGGCGGCCGTTACATCGGCACCGGCTGCTACAACATCATGCGCGATCCCGACGACGGCTGGATCAATTGCGGCACCTACCGCGTCATGATCCATGACGCCAGGACGCTCGGCTTCTACATCTCGCCCGGCAAGCACGGCCGGCAGATGCGCGACAAATATGCCGCGCGCGGCGAGCGCATGCCGGTGGTCATCGTCTGCGGCGGCGATCCGATGAGCTTTTTGATGGGCTCGAGCGAAGTGCCGCCCGGCGTGTGCGAGCTCGACATCATCGGCGGCATGCGCGGCCGGCCGGTCGACGTCATCAAGGGCCCGGTCACCGGGCTGCCGATCCCGGCCAATGCCGAGATCGCCATCGAAGGCTTCGTCGAGCCCGGCAACATGAAGCTCGAAGGTCCGTTCGGCGAATGGACCGGCTATTACGCCAGCGATCACCGGCCGGAGCCGGTGATCGACATCAAGGCGATCTATCATCGCCACGAGCCGATATTGCTCGGCTGCGTGCCGCAGCGACCGCCGGACGAGATCTGCCGCTATCGCGCCATCGTGCGCTCGGCGCTGTTGCGCGAGAACATCGAGAAGGCCGGCGTGCCCGGCGTCACCGCGGCGTGGGCGCACGAGGTCGGCAATGCGCGGCTGTTCCTCGCCGTCGCGGTCAAGCAGCGCTATCCGGGGCACGCCAGGCAGGCCGGCCACATCGCCGCGCAATGTCACGTCGGCGCCTATTGCGGGCGTTATGTCATCGTCGTCGACGACGACATCGACGTGTCGAGCCTCGAAGAGGTGATCTGGGCGCTGATCACGCGCTCCGATCCGGCCGCCTCGATCGACGTCATTCGCGGCGCCTGGTCGACGCCGCTCGATCCGCGCATCGAACCGGAGCGCAAGGCGGCCGGCGACTACACCAACAGCCGTGCCGTGATCGACGCCTGCCGGCCCTGGCACTGGCGCGACCAATTCCCGGCGGTCAACATGCCCTCGGCCGAGCAACGCCGCATCGGCCTGCAAAAATTCGGGCATCTGCTGAAGAGTTAGAACGTCGCACCGGCGGCGCGAATCAGTCCGCAAAGTGTGCGCGTCGCGGGGGCTTTGCGCCGACCCGGCAGGCGCTTTTTCGCCCTTTCCAAGCGGTTAACGAGACCGTAACCATGCGTTAACCATTGCCTTGTCACGGTGCCGCCACTGGGGATCGGGCGGCTCGTCGCATGACATTCAGCGACAAGGCACTGGGCAACGGGTGGCACGACCAAGCCGCCCGCCTCGCCGGCATGCACGGCCGGTTGGGCAGGCGGGCCGCCCATGCAGCCTCCGGCGCCGAGGCCGCGCTGGCCGAAGAGCTCGAGCGCGCCAACGCGCAGATCGCGAGGCTGGAGCAGCGACTGGAGCAGGAAGCTGCGACCGCACAGGCGCTGCGCGAGCACGTGCAGCTTCTGCACACGCAATTCGAGGACGCCGAGCGGCGCGCCGAGGAGCTCGAGAGCGAGCTTGCCGCGGCTTGCGACAGCGCCGCGCTGCACGACAACGAAAGCCAGTCGCTGCGAGTCTCGCTCGATCTCGCGACGGAAGCGAGCACCCAGCTCGCGCAACGCCTGGAGCAGAGCGACGCCGCGCTCGCCGGCGCGCACGCCGAGCTCGCCCGCCTCCAGGACACCGATGAAAGCCGGTTGCTGCAGGTCGCGTTCGATCGCGCGATGGCCGAAAACGCGCAGCTATCGCAAAACCTGGAAGCAAGCGAAGCCGCACTGGGCAACGCGTCCGCCGAGCTCGCCCGGCTGCGCATGACCCTCGCCGAGGCAACCAACGAGCGCAGTAAGCTCGCCGGCGAACTGTTCGAAGCCAACGGCAAGCGGTTCAGCGAATCCAGCGAGCTCAAAGAGCAGCTCGAAGCCATGGCGGTCCGCGCCGAGACCGCGGAGCGGCTCTTGACCGAAATGCGCGAATGCCTGCTGACGCGCACCGCAGAGAAAAAGGCCGCCGAGCGCAGCCTCGTCGAGATAACCGCCGCGCGCTGCGACGCCGACGATCAGATCAAGCGGCTGCACGATCTGCTTTGCGTCAAGCAATGTCAGATCAACGAGCTCGAGCAGTCACGCGACAAGCTTGCGCAATCGCATGCCGAGCTTGAGCAGTCACGCAACAAGCTTGCGCAATCGCATGCCGAGATGGAGCAATCGCGCGACAGGCTTGCGCAATCGCATGACGAGCTCGAGCAATCGCGTAACGAGCTGGCGCAATCGCGCGACGAGCTCGTGAGCGCGACGAATGCCCTGTTGAAGACCTGCGCAAGCCGCGACACGGCGCTCGCCCGGGCCGATCAAAAAATCGAAACGCTCGCCAAGCGGATCGCGCAACTCGAAGGCGAAGCGCGCCAGGCGAGCCGCCGCAGAGCGGTGGCGCGCAATGCGGCGGCGCGCAACGCTCAGCCCGGACCGCCCGCCGCGAGCAGCAACCCGGTCGATACCGCTGCCGACGACTATAACCGCATCAAATGGGCGGAACTGGCCGTCGAGCTCGACAAGCTCGTCAAGCTCAAGAGCCAGTTGCCGGAGCCGCTTCCGGCCGGCCCGACCAACGCGCTGCTCGCCAGCACCATCACGTTCTAGGCGCCGGCTTCCTCGCCAGCGCCACAGACCGCGGCGGCGGCGCGCTGCATCGGGCTGCAAAACCGCCGCCAATTGTTGTAAAGCGTTTGGCCATGAACGGACATTCGCCCTGGCCGG
>JASHQO010000532.1 GCA_030039105.1 Xanthobacteraceae bacterium | reverse complement strand
CCCGCGCCGCCCCAGCGCCGCGCCCGATTGGGCGGCATCCCATCTCGCTTATGGCCGCGCATCGCGATAGCCTTTAGGCACGCGCTTGAAAAGTCGCGCACCGCATCTCAGGGAGGATTTCATGATCACGTTCACACGCCGCTCGCTGGCTTGGCTGCCCGCGCTCGCACCGCTGCTGTCGAGCAGCCTGGCGCGCGCCGATCTCAATGCCGCCGCGGTCACCTTCAAGCTGCCCGATCAGATCAAGTGGTCGGACCCGAGCCCCGCCGGCGCGCAGAATGCGATCCTGGTCGGCGATCCATCGAAGGAAGGGCTTTACGTGCAGATGGTGAAATGGCTCGCCGGCAATCATTTTAGTCACCCACATTTTCATCCGCATGACCGCTTCATCACGGTGCTGAAGGGCACGTGGTGGGTCGGAACCGGCACCAAATACGATCCAAGCGCGACCGTCCCCATGCCGGCCGGCACCTTCGTGACGCACTATGGCCAGCAGGTGCATTTCGACGGCGCCAAGGAGGAGGATGCCGTCCTGCTCATTGTCGGTGAAGGTCCGGGAACATCGACCCCGGCCGAGGTGAAGTAGCGCCCAGGGCGCCCCGGTTACGCCGCCGACCTGGCTGCCTTGACGGCAGCCGCGCGATCAGCGGCGGCGGCAGCGCGCTTGACGCGATCGAGAATGAGCTCGATCGAGGCAATCTCGATGCGATTGCGGCCGTTGTCCTTGGCGCGGTAGAGCGCGTGATCCGCCTGCGCCAGCAATGCCGACAGATCGAGCACCGCGTCGTAGCTGATGACGATGCCGATACTGACGGTGGCGACGACCGGCTTGCCGTCGACCTCGCCGGTCGCGGCGATGAACGACGAGCGGATCTGCTCGGCCACTGCCAGCGCCCGGTCGCGTGACGCGTCGACCAGGAGTGCCGCGAATTCCTCGCCGCCAAGCCGGCCGAAAATGTCGAGGCGGCGCATGCAGCTCGAACCGACCTCGGCGAAGCACTGCAGTACGCGATCACCGATCGCATGGCCGAAGCGGTCGTTGATGCTCTTGAAATTGTCGAGGTCGAGCAGCATCACGGCGATCGGCCGCGGATCGATGGCCTGGCGCTTGAGCTGGATTTCGCTGTCCTGCAGGAAGGCGCGGCGGTTGGCGATGCCGGTCAGGGAGTCGATCAACGAGTCGGTCTTATGCTGATGCTCGGAGCGCTCCTTCGCCATGGCCAACAGAATGAAGGCGATGGCGATGGTGAAGAGCAGCCCTTCGAAGCTGAGCACCGTCAGCCAGACGCTGGCGAACACCTGGCTGTTCGCCGGCAGCCACGGCAGCATGGCGCCGAACGGCGTGCGCAACAGATAAAGCGCGCCGTGCGCGAACAACAGCGAAATCGCCGGCCAGCGCGACACCAGCGGTTCGCTGCGGCCGCGGTAAAATTCATAAGCGGCCGCCCAGGTGTAGGCGGTGATGATGCCCGAAGACAGCAGCGTACGCAGGTCCCAGGAGCCGGTGACAGCCGGAAGGTGACACAACGCCAGCCAAAGGCCGGCGCCGCCCAACAGCAATACCGGTTGTACGTTGTGATGGTCGAACAGGCGCGCGCCGGTCCAGGTCACGGCGAAGCTCGTGAACAGCACCGCATTGGCCAGATCGATCGAGATCAGATCGGGGACCGAGCCATACATGCCGAACAGCACGATCGACCCGGCTCGCAACAGGTGTGCGAACCCCCACCATGCCACGGCATAAAGCGCGGTGTTCTGCACCCAGGCGAACAGCAGCAGCAGCCCGAGTATCACCTCCACGTAAATGGTGACCACGAACAGTGTGTTGACGTCGAGATTCATCAGGTTCAGACCAATTTCGCCGCCAAACTGCAAATGAGTGCTGTTAACCCCGTCGCGCTCGCGTAGCAGCGCGGCCGGTAAGAATCGGTGAATGCGTCTGACGACGCATCCGCCATGGCGCGGTATGGTTTCGACAAGCTTTCGCGACAAGGCGGCATTGCCAGAGCCTTGTTTCCGAACACTTCGTCATCTAGGGTCGGCGCCCTCAGGACGCGAGAAAGATGCAGGTTCGCAACGGGATAGTAGAGGCGATCGGCAACACGCCGCTGATAAAACTTCGACGCGTGTCGGAAGCAACCGGCTGTACCATTTTGGGCAAAGCCGAATTCATGAATCCTGGCCAGTCGGTCAAGGATCGCGCCGCGCTGTTCATCATCGAGGATGCGGTCAAGAAGGGCGAGCTGCGGCCGGGCGGTGTCATCGTCGAAGGCACCGCCGGCAACACCGGCATCGGCTTGGCGCTGGTCGGCAACGCCATGGGCTTCCGCAGCGTCATCGTCATTCCCGAGACCCAGAGCCAGGAAAAGAAGGACACGCTACGGCTGTGCGGCGCCGAACTGATCGAGGTGCCGGCCGTGCCCTATTCCAACCCCAACAACTACGTGAAAGTCTCCGGCCGGCTCGCAGCGCAACTGGCCAAGACCGAAAAGGCCGGCGCTATCTGGGCCAATCAATTCGATAACGTCGCCAATCGGGCGGGCCACGTCGCGACCACCGGACCGGAAATCTGGCAACAGACCGACGGCAAGGTCGACGGCTTCACTTGCGCGGTCGGCACCGGCGGCACGCTTGCCGGCATCGCGATGGCGCTGAAGCAGCGCAGCAACGCCGTGCGCATCGCGCTCGCCGATCCAATGGGTGCCGCGCTCTACAGTTTCTACACCACCGGCAAGCTGAAATCGGAAGGCTCGTCCATCACCGAAGGCATCGGCCAGGGCCGCATCACCAAGAACCTGGAAGGCGCGCCGATCGACATCGCTTACCAGATCCCCGACGCCGAGGCGGTGCCGTACATCTTCGACCTGCTCGAGCACGAAGGTCTTTGCCTCGGCGGCTCGTCGGGCATCAACGTGGCCGGTGCGGTGCGGCTCGCCAAGGAGCTCGGGCCGGGGCATACCATCGTCACCATTCTTGCCGACTATGGCACGCGCTATCAGTCAAAGCTGTTCAATCCGGAATTCTTGCGCGAAAAGAACCTGCCGGTGCCGGCATGGCTCGAGCGCAAATCGGCAATCAAAGTTCCTTACGAGTGAACTTCACCACAAGCTGAACGTTGTTCATTGAATCGAGAATAGAACGATGTTGAGAACCGAGCGGGACCCTGCCCCACTGCCAGCGAGCCGCTGGCTCAAATCGACCGAATGGCTCAGCGATCATTTGCGCGACAACGACGTTGCCGTGGTCGACGCCTCGTATCCACCGGTCGGCGTGACACCAAAGCCTGACGTTCACGCCAATTATCGTGCCGGTCATATCCCGGGCGCGGTGTTCCTCGACATCGATGGCATCGCCGATCATTCGACCGAGTTGCCGCACATGCTGCCGGGACCGAAGTTATTCGGCGAGGCGGCCGGCGCGCTGGGCATCGCCGACACTGATACGGTCGTAATCTACGACAGCGTCGGCTTGTATTCGGCGGCGCGGGTGTGGTGGACGTTCCGCATCTTCGGCGCCAAGAACGTCTACATTCTCGACGGCGGCCTGCCGAAATGGAAGGCCGAGAACCGGCCGCTGGAAGTCGGCGACACCAAGCCGCCGCCGCGGACGTTCAACGCCGACATGAATGTCGGCGCGGTGGCCATGCTCGCCGATATGCGCATGGCGGTGACCGACGACAGCGTGCAGATCGTCGACGCCCGCTCGGCCGAGCGTTTTAGGGGCAAGGCGCCCGAGCCTCGGCCGGGCCTGCGCTCGGGCCACATGCCGGGCGCATTCAACGTGCCGTTCGACCGGCTGCTCGATAGCGGCACGCTGGCGCCGCGCGAGCGGATCGCCAAGGCCTTCGCCGACGCGGGCGTCGACCTCGACAAACCGATCATCACCTCGTGCGGCTCGGGCATGACCGCGGCGATTCTGACCTTCGCGCTCGATGCCATTGGTAAGCCGGCCAAGGCACTTTACGACGGTTCGTGGACCGAATGGGGCGCGCGGCCCGACGTTCCGGTCGAGCACGACTAGGCCGTCACCCGGCTATCGTGGCGCGTGCAAAGCGCGTCGCGTTGGTGACCGGCGGGGATGCGGGCCCGAGTCTCCGACATGCGCTGCCAGAGAATATTTTTCACATATCACCAGTCTTTGATATAAATTCCTCGCGCGACCGGGCCTGTCCTAGCATAAGCTGTGCGTTGCGCAGGGGAATCGGCCATGATCTTCCGCCAGCTATTCGATACTACATCCAGCACCTACAGCTATCTCGTTGCCAGCCGGCACGGTGGCGAGGCGCTCATCATCGATCCGGTGTTGGAGCGGGTCGACCGCTATTTGCAGTTGGTCCGCGAGCTCGACCTCAAGCTGGTCAAGGCGGTGGACACGCACCTGCACGCCGATCACGTCACCGGCCTGGGTACGCTGCGCGACCGCACCCATTGCATCACGGTGATGGGCGAAATGACCAAGGCCGACGTGGTGTCGATGCGAGTCGCCGAGGGCGATCGCATCGAGATTGAGGGGCTGCGCCTCGACGTGTTGTACACGCCCGGCCACACCGACGACTCCTATTCGTTCCTGTGGAGCGACCGCGTCTTCACCGGCGATACGCTGCTGATCCGCGGCACCGGCCGCACCGATTTTCAGAACGGCGATCCGCGTGCCCAATACGACTCGATTTTCAACAAGCTGCTCAAACTGCCGGACGAGACCCTGGTCTATCCGGCGCACGATTATAAGGGCGATACCGTCTCGACCATCGGCGAGGAGAAAGAGTTCAATCCCCGGCTCAAGGTCAAATCGATCGACGAGTATGCCGACCTGATGAACAGTCTAAACCTGCCCAACCCAAAGATGATGGACGTCGCAGTGCCGGCCAACGTCCATGTCGGATTGAACCAGGAGATCGTCGCGCGCAGGGGCTGGGCGCTCTCGGCCGCCGAGGCCATCGCGCTGCGCGGCCGCAGCGACGTCGCCATCGTCGATTTGCGCGAGCGGAGCGAGCGGGACAAGCATGGCGCCATTCCCGGCTCGCTGCACGCGCCCTACCCCGCGCTGCCCGAGCACATCGCCGCCGGCGGCATGCTGCACGAGCTCGCCACCGCGACCGGCAAGCGCATCGTATTCTACTGCGCGTTCGGCGAGCGCTCGGCCATGGCGGTACAGGCGGCGCAGGACGCCGGCCTTGTCACCGCGTGCCACATCCAAGGCGGCATCGACGCCTGGAAGAGAGCCGACGGGCCGCTGACACGCTGAGCGACTCAAAATGCAAAAGCCGCAGGACCAATGCCCTGCGGCTTTCGTTTTTGGCGCCCGCCGCGGGGAGGCGAGAAATCAGCGAACGCCGGCAATCGGACCCGTCGTCAGAGCTGGGAGCCGCCGTCCGTCATGCGGTGCATGTGACCGTTCGGTCCGTCGTTGTCGCCGAACCGGTCGCCATCGCGCCGCCAGCCAGGACCGCCACGGTCGCGGTCGAAGCCGCGGCCATCGCGCCAGCCGCCGTGCGGATGATGCGGTCGCAGCATGCGGGCGAGGACGGTGAAGCGGGCCTTTTGCGCATCGTCGAGGCTCTGGTAGAGCGGCGCACCGGCATCGGCGACCTGCTTCAGCGCAGCGCTGGCTTTGCTCATATTGTCGGCGCGGCGCGCCAGGCGATCGAACGGCGAGGCCGGCGGCTGATCGCCCGCGGCTTGGCGGGCCTTGATGCGATCGATGCGGAGCTGCGCCATGTTGCGCAATGCGGTCTCCAACGCCGGCCAGTTCTTCTGTTGATCCGGCGTCAATTCGAGGCCGGCCTTGAGCGCGGCGATGCGCGCATCGGTGAAGGCGGCGACGTCTTCGGCGCTCAGCCGGTGGCGATATTCGATGCGCGCGTGGCCGTCGCGAAGGCCCTCCGGCGCTCCGACGCGCTGTTGCGCGTAGACATAGGACGAACCGGCGATAGCCAACAGCGCTGCGGCGGCGATGACGGGCTTGACCATTGTGATCCTCCAGAGGTTTTGCCGAATAATGGCGCTGCCCGACGCGGACGCAAGTTAAACTTTGGACAGACTGAAATGATTGCCTGGATTACAACCTTGTAATCTTGGCGTAATCTTGAATTGCGAAAGTATCATGAAAGTATTGATGGCCCAGCCGGCAATCCATCGACAAGACAAATTTGATTGGGCTGGTTCAATGCAGGATTTGCTGCAGGAACAGCCGCGTACGCTCATGCTGCGGGTGAGCAAAAAACGCTTTCGGCTCGTTGATCTCGAGAATCTGTCCGTCAGCCATGAACATGACCCGGTCCGCGACTTGCCGGGCGAAACCCATCTCGTGGGATACCACCAGCATGGTGATACCGTCGGAGGCGAGCCCCACCATGGTATCGAGCACCTCCTTGACCATTTCGGGATCGAGCGCCGAGGTCGGCTCGTCGAACAGCATGATGTTGGGGTTCATGCACAGCGCACGCGCGATGGCCACCCGCTGTTGCTGACCGCCCGACAGCCGTGCCGGATATTTTTCCGCCTGCTCGGGAATTCTGACCCGCTCCAGATATTTCATGGCGACCGCCTCGGCGTCGCGCTTGGGCATCTGGCGCACCCAGATCGGGGCCAGGGTGCAATTCTCCAGCACGGTAAGATGGGGAAACAGGTTGAAATGCTGGAACACCATGCCGACGTCGCGGCGCACGGCGACGATCTGTCGGGGATCGTCGTTGAGTTCGATGCCGTCGACCACGATGCGGCCGGTCTGCCAGTCCTCCAGATGATTGATGCAGCGGAGCAAGGTCGATTTGCCGCTACCCGATGGACCGCAGATGACGATGCGCTCGCCGCGCGCGACGTTGAGGTTGATGTCGCGCAGCACATGGAACTCGCCGAACCATTTGTTCAAACCGGCGATCTCCACGGCCACCTCGGGCCGCGCTTTCTCGTCCGCCGCATCCGTGGAACCCTGCACCATCAGCTTCTCCGTTATCCGGAGCGACGCGCCAGGCGGCGCTCCATGCCGTGCACATAGCGCGACATGCCGTAACAGCAGACGAAGTAGAACAGCGCGGCAAACGCATAGCCGGTGATGCTGACGATCGGCGACGTCCATCGCGGATCGCCGCGCGCCGCTTCGATCGTGCGCAAGAAATCGAAAATGCCGACGATGAAGACGAGCGTCGTATCCTTGAACAACGCGATAAAGACGTTGACGATGTTCGGCAGCGTCACTCGCAGCGCCTGCGGCAGGACGACGAGCGCCGTCGTGCGCCAATAGCCCAAGCCCAGCGCCTGCGCCGCCTCGTATTGACCGCGCGGGATCGCGATGAGTCCGGCGCGGATCACTTCCGCCATATAGGCCGACGCGAACATGGCGACGCCGATCAGAGCGCGCAACAGCTTATCGGGCGACAATTGCTCAGGAACGAACAGCGGCAGCATCACGCTCGCCATGAACAACACGGTGATCAGCGGCACGCCGCGCACGAACTCGATGAACATCACCGCCAGCCATTTGACCACGGGTATCTGCGAGCGCCGCGCCAAAGCAAGCAGAATGCCAAGTGGCAGCGAGCACACCATGCCGACAGTGGCAACCACGATGGTCACCAGAACGCCGCCCCACAGCACCGTCGAAACGCCCGGCAACCCGATCAATGGAAAGCCGCAGAGCAGGATCAACGACAGCACCGGCAGCACGACGAAGAAGTAGAGCGCGGCGACGTCGCGGCGCGGCGCCCGCAGCCAGGCCAGCCAGCCGATGCCGAAGGCCAGCGCCACGAAGAACAGATCGACCCGCCAGCGCTGGGCGATTGGGTAGAAGCCATAGACGAAATACGACAGCCACACCCGCACGAAGGCCCAGCAGGCGCCCGGATGCGGATTGTCCGCCGACGGCAGGCAGGCTGCGCGATCGCCCGACCAGGTCGCGTTGACGAGCAGAAAACGCAGCAGCGGCGGCACGACCCAGGCGATGAGGATTACGCAGATCGCGGTCAGCCCAATGTTAAACGGCGACGAAAACAAATTGGCCCGCAGCCAGCCCAGCACACCGGCGCGCGCCCGCGGCGGCAGCAGCACGACCAGGGGCGTCTGGCGCAGATAGAACGTGTCGCTTGCCATCACCGCTCCACGACGGCGACCATACGCCCGTAAAGAGACATCAAAAGCGAGGTAACCAGGCTGATGGAAAGATAGACTGCCATGGTGATGGCAATCACCTCGACCGCCTGGCCGGTGATGTTGAGCACGCTGCCGGCAAAGACTTGCACCAGATCGGGATAGCCGATGGCCACCGCCAGCGAAGAGTTCTTGGTCAGGTTGAGGTATTGACTGGTCAACGGCGGAACGATCATCCGCATGGCCTGCGGCACCACCACCAAGCGCAGCGTCGTAGTCGACCGCAGCCCGAGCGCCTGCGCCGCTTCCGTCTGGCCTGCCGGGACCGCGAGCACGCCGGCGCGCACCACTTCGGCGATGAAGGCCGCCGTGTAGACCGACAACGCGATCAGCAGCGCCGCGAATTCGGGAAGGATTTCGAGGCCGCCACGGATATTGAAGCGTCCCATGTCGGGGATGCCGAAGGTCAGCGGCTTCCCGGCCACCAGAAAGACGATGAACGGCAACCCGACGATCAAGGCGAGCGTCGGGCCGAGAAGGTAGACCTGCTCGCCGGTGCGCTCCTGACGCCGCCGCGCCCAGATACGCAGCGCCAGCGCGCAGGCAACGCCGATCGCCAAGGCGATAACGACCGCCGAAAAATCCGGCGCAAACACCGGCTTCGGCAGGAACAGCCCGCGATTGTTGAGGAAGCCGCCGAACGGCAGGGTCACGCTGCCCTTCAATTCCGGCAGCGATTTCAGGACGGCGTTGTACCAGAACAGGATCTGCAGCAAGAGCGGGATATTGCGGATCAACTCGACATAGCCGCCGGCGAGCCGCGACACCAACCAATTGTGCGACAACCTCGCAATGCCGATGATGAAACCCAACGCCGTCGAGAGGACGATCGCGACGGCGGAAACCAGGAGCGTATTGAGCAGGCCGACCCAGAACGCGCGGCCGAACGTGGAGGCACTCGCCGAATAGCCGACCAGCGCTTGGCTGATGTCGAAGCCGGCGGTGTTATTCCAGAAGCCGAAACCGTGGGCGATGTTGGCCTTGGCCATGTTCACCGCCGCATTGTGGGCGGCGGCAGCGATCAGGCCCAAAACAATGGCGACGAGCGCGACTTGCAGCGCCAGATTGCCGATGTTGCGTGCGTGACGCCGCGACGGTCGGGCAGCGGATGATCGGGCAATATCAGCCATCGGCCGACCCGTGGCGGCAGCAACCGCACAATCGAGGCAACGTCAGCGAATGGGCAGACCGTATTGCAGGCCGCCCTTGGTCCACAGCGCATTGAGGCCGCGGGCGATCTTCAGCGGCGAGCCTTGGCCGACGTTGCGCTCGAAGCTCTCGCCGTAATTGCCGACCGCCTTGATGATGCGCGCGGCCCAATCGTTGGTCAGGCCCATCGATTCGCCGAACTGGCCCTCGACGCCAAGCAGGCGACGGATGTCCGGATTGGCCGAGCTCATCTGCTCGGCGAGGTTTGTCTTCGAGACGCCGAGTTCCTCGGCGTCGACCATGGCGTAGTGCGTCCAGCGCACGATGTCTTCCCAGTTGTCATCGCCCTGGCGCACCGCGGGGCTCAACGGCTCCTTGGAGATGATCTCCGGCAGCACCATGCTCGCGGTCGGCTCGGCGAGCTGGGTACGCACACCGTAGAGACCGGACGAATCGGTGGTGTAGGCATCGCAGCGGCCCGCCTCGTAAGCTTTGACCGCCTCATCGGCGGTCGCAAACGTCACGGTCTTGAGCGACATGTTGTTGGAGCGAAAGAAGTCCGCGAGATTGAGCTCGGTGGTGGTGCCTTGCTGCACGCATACCGTGGCGTCATTGAGCTCGAGCGCGGAGCTGAGCTTCTGCGACTTGCGCACCATGAAACCTTGGCCGTCGTAATAGTGAACGGCGGCGAAGTCGATGCCGAGCTGGGTGTCGCGCGACATCGTCCAGGTGGTATTGCGCGACAGCACGTCGACCTCGCCGGACTGCACGGCGGTGAGGCGGTTGGCCGCGGTCAACGGCACGAACTTGACCTTGGTCGGATCGTCGAAAATCGCCGCCGCAATGGCGCGGCAGAAGTCGACGTCGAAGCCGGTCCAGTTGCCTTGCTGATCGGGCATGCCGAAGCCGGACAGTTGGCCGTTCGAGCCGCACCACAACTCCCCGCGGTCCTTGACCGCCTTGAGCGTCGCCTGCGCGGCCGCCGCCTGTATCCCGAGCGCAAGCACCGTTGCGATGGCGAATGCCGTAGCGAAACGTTTCATGATCAGGCCTTTCAGCTTGGGTCGCGCGCTGGGTCCAAGGATTGGGCTTTGAGACTTGCCCCGCAGCCCGGTATGTTTTGAAGCAATATCCCCGCTCGCGGCCATCTGAGAACGATCGCGCTGCAAGGTCAAGGGGTTGACGAAGACGTGCGTTGCCGAGGTAATGGCGTATTGGCGGCACTTTATGGCAATCGCGAGACACCGGCATGAATGACAACAGCAAAGACGGCCGTTCCGCCTCGGCGGCCCCGGCGCGGCGGCTCGAGACCCGCGTGGTCACGGCCGGGCGAGATCCCGCGTCCTACCACGGCTTC
>JASHQO010000531.1 GCA_030039105.1 Xanthobacteraceae bacterium | reverse complement strand
GCAAAGCGCATGGCGGCTTCGTGCGCGCGGCGGATGGGAAATTACGCCAAGGCGCGCCAGCTCGATGCCGACGCAAACCGCCTTGCCGCCCTGTTCGAGAACGCGTTCTGGTGCCCCGACATCGAGACTTATGCTTTGGCGCTCGACGGCGCGAAACAGCCCTGCCGGGTCCGCACCTCGAATGCCGGACAGGTCCTGTTCACCGGCATCGCCGCGCTCGAGCGCGCCGCGCGCGTCGCCAAGGGTTTGCTGCAGACCCGCTTTTTTTCGGGCTGGGGCATCCGCACCGTGGCCCAGGGCGAGGCGCGCTATAATCCGATGTCGTATCACAACGGCTCGATCTGGCCGCACGACAATGCGCTGATCGCACTCGGCCTGGCGCACTACGAGCATAAGCAAGCTGTCGAGACCCTGTTTGAAGGCTTGTTCGACGCCGCCACCTACATGGATCACCGGCGGCTGCCGGAATTGTTCTGCGGCTTCCAGCGCCATCACGGCCAAGGGCCGACGCTCTATCCGGTGGCCTGCTCGCCGCAGGCCTGGGCCAGCACGACGCCGTTCACCTTGCTGGCCGCCTCCCTCGGTCTGCAATTCGATCCATTCAAAGGCGAAATTCGGCTGTGCAATCCGCGTTTGCCGTCGTTCTTGGATGAAGTGCTGCTGCGCGACCTGCGGCTTGGCTCGGCCAGCGTCGACCTGCGGGTGCGGCGCCATGGCGGTACGGTGTCGCTCGATACGCCGCGGATCAGCGGCGATACCCGCGTTTCCATCGTGTTTTCCTCCTGATCCGGCCCCCGGGGTCCGATTTTGGAACTTTGGAACCAGCCCGCGTTGCCCCGGCTTAATCGGATGCATCCCCCCATCAGGAGGCAGTCATGCGCGCCGTTCACCGGGCCGTCGTGGCGACGGCTTTTCTCGTGCTTTCCGCGGTCGTCGGGGTGGCGCTGTCCGACGACGCTTCGACGCCGCAGCCCGCACCGGCTGCACCTGCCGTACCCCCGCCGTCGCCTCCCGCATCGCAGACCGTGCTCAACAAGCACGAGGTCGAGGGCATTTTGGGCCGCGAGGTGCGCAGCGCCGCTAATGAGAATATGGGCCGCATCGTCGACGTGCTGGTCGACCAAGACGGCCAAGTGCGCGCTGCCGTCATCGACTTCGGCGGCTTCCTCGGCGTCGGCAGCCGCAAGATCGCAGTCGATTGGGCGGCGCTGCATTTTCCCGCGCCGGCAAAGCCAGAACCACCCATCACGCTCGACCTGAACCGCGATCAGGTCAACGCCGCGCCGGCCTACGAGGACGGCAAGCCCGTCGTCGTGCTCGGCGCGCTCGGCAAGCTCGAGCCGCTGCCGTACGAGTGACCAACAAGTACGGGAGGCGGTCCTGGCGGGGAAATTATTGCGCGCCGTTCGCGATCAGCGTGACGCCTCTGGCGACAAAGGCGTGCCGCCGATGATGCCCGAAGCCGGCGAGCCGCCGCTTCATCCATCGCCGCACAGCTTGCGCGGCCTCGACTGGTTCGTATTTTTCGTCGCCGACGTGCAGACCGGCTTCGGCCCGTTCGTGTCGGTCTATCTTACCGCGCAGCATTGGACCCAGTTCGACATCGGCCTGGTGCTCTCCGCCGCGGGCGTCATCTCGCTGCTCGGCCAGATGCCCGGCGGCGCCGTGGTCGATGCGGCACGCTCCGAGCGCTTCGTCGCCGGCATCGCCATCGTCGCCATCTGCATTAGCGCACTGAGCTACGTGGCGGTGCCGATTTTCCCGATCGTGCTCACCGGCTCGATCCTGCATGCGCTGGCAAGCTGCGTGCTCGGTCCTGCCATTGCAGCGGTCAGCCTCGGTCTGGTCGGCCACCACGCGATCGGCGCGAGGCTCGGCCGCAACGCTCGTTTTGCCTCGGTCGGCAACGGCCTCGCCGCAGCGGTGATGGGCGCCGTCGGCTATCTGATCGCGCCGCGCGGGGTTTTCATCGTCACCGTGCTGCTGCTGATCCCGGCGTTGTTGGCGCTGCGTGCCATCGCCGCCACCGAAATCGATCCCGAATACGCTCACGGCGCCAAGCCGCGCCGCCGCAACAAGCCGCCGATCCGCATCGGCGAGGTGATCCGCAATCGGCCTTTGCTCATCTTCGCCGGCTGCCTGTTGCTGTTCCATCTGGCGAACTCGGCGATGCTGCCGTTGGTCGGCAGCGTCGTGACCATGCAGTCGAGCCGCTGGGCCACGGTGCTGATCGCCGCCTGCATCGTCACGCCGCAGCTCGTAGTCGCGGCGCTGTCGCCGTGGGTCGGCAGCCATGCCGATAGCTGGGGCCGCCGGCGATTGCTGCTGATCGGCTTTGCCGCGTTGCCGATCCGCGGCTTGCTGTTCGCCTTTGTCAGCAATCCGGTGCTGCTCGTCGTCGTCCAACTGCTCGACGGCGTGACCGCGGCCGTGCTGGCGGTCATGGTGCCGCTCGTGGTCGCCGACGCGACCCGCGGCAGCGGCCACTTCAATCTCGGCCAAGGCGTGATCGGCACCGCGACCGGCATCGGCGCCTCGCTGAGCGCCACCTTCGCCGGCTACATGACCGATCGCTTCGGCAGCGGCGAGGCGTTTGCCGCGCTGGCCGTCACGGCGACGGTCGGTCTCGCGGTGCTATGGTTGTCGATGCCGGAGACGAAGCCGGAGGAAGACGAGGAATCATAGGGTGGTGGGCTGGCCGCGCAGCGGCGCAACCCACCCAAAAAGCTACAAAGCCGGCGCGTCGTCCGTGACCAGGCGTAGATGCGGCGCCAGGCTGTCGGCGAGGCTGCGGTAGACGGCGAGATAATCCTGCGCCATGCGCCGCGCGGTGAAGCGCTGCTCGAAATGGCGGCGGATCTTGTCGCGTGACAGATGGTGCAGCCGGTCGACGGCACCGATGGCGCCGTTGAGATCCTCGACGATGAAGCCGGTCAGCCCTTCGTCGATGATTTCGGGCACCGAGCCGCGATTGAAGGCGATCACCGGCGCGCCGCAGGCCATCGCCTCGATCATCACCAGGCCGAACGGCTCCGGCCAGTCGATCGGCACCAACAGCACGATGGCGCCGCTCAAGAACTCCGATTTGTCGCTGTCGTTGATCTCGCCGATGTACTCGACGCCACCGGATTCGATCATCGGATTGATCTGCTCGTCGAAATAGTCCTGGTCGACGCGGTCGACCTTGGCGGCGATCTTCAGCGGCACGCCGCAGTGCTGGGCGATGCGGATGGCGCGGTCGACGCCTTTCTCCGGGGCGATGCGGCCGAGGAAGGCGAAATAGCTCGGCTTGACCGGCTTCGGCATCAACAGCCGCTCGGGCAGGCCGTGAAGCACCGTGCGCACCCAGCGCGCCTGCGGCAACGGTCGCCGCTGCGAATTGGAGATCGACACCACCGGCACGGTGTTGAAGGTGTCGAACACCGGCTGGTGCTCCGGCAGATCGAGCCTGCCGTGAAGCGTGGTCACGAACGGCGTCGCCTGCCGCAAGAACAGCGAGAACGGGTAATAGTCGAGATGGAAATGAAGGAAGTCGAAATCCGCGGAGCGCTGATAGACCCGCTCCAGCATCATCATGTGCAGCGCGTTCGGATCGCGGACCGCGCCGTCGAGTCGCAACGCCCGCGGCCAAGCCGCTTCGAGCCTGGCCGATGTCTGGGAGTCGCCGGAGGCGAACAGCGTCACGTCGTGGCCGAGCGCGATCAATTCCTCGGTGAGCCAGGATACGACGCGCTCGGTTCCGCCATACAGTTTGGGCGGGATCGCCTCCGTCAACGGGGCGATTTGCGCAATATGCATCGATTTTCACCTTTCTCGAAGTGTGGATTTCCGTCGCCCCAAGGTTTGCGGGCCGCAAGATTTTGGCCGCAAGATTTACGTCCACGGCCGGCCGCTAAAGGAACAACGAACAAACCCGAAAATATTTCGATTTCGGCACGGAACTTATTTTTTGCGGGCCGCGGAACTTTCCCGCATCTGTAACGTCAACATCGACACGCGACAGCATCGCGTGTCTCCGGCAGGCATGACGGTGCATCGACACAAAATGGGCTTTGCTTGGACACGGTTCCTTCACACGGCGTGTCACAGAACTTTTTTGTGTGGCGGCACCGCAGTTTTTCGAGTTCCCGGCGTTGTGACGCTGTGTGAGCACGTCCGAGAGGGGCGACAGCATTGGCGAGCGGAGCTTTGATGCACATGGCCGATCTTTGTGATTACGGCAAACGCCCCCTCGCTTTCGTGCTTCGCTACATCCGGCTGCGACCGCTGTCGCACGCGGTGATCCTGGTCACCGTGCTGGGCGCGGTAATGTGCTCGGTCGGCACCCAATACGGCGTCAAGTCCCTAGTCGACGTGCTGTCCGGCCATAACGGCAACGGCGTCTGGGTCGCGTTCGCGCTGCTCGGCTCGCTGATCGCCGCCGACAACCTGCTGTGGCGGGTGGCGGCGTGGATCGCCAATTTCGCCTTTGTCGGCGTCACCGGCGACGTTCGGCGCGATCTGTTCCGCCACCTCATGGGTCATTCGCCGGCCTATTTCGCCGATCGGCTGCCCGGCACGCTGACCAGCCGCGTCACCGCAACCTCGAACGCCATCTTCACCGCCGAGAACATGTTCATGTGGAACGTGCTGCCGCCCTGCGCGGCGACGGTGGCGGCGATTGCGCTGGTCTGCACCATTAGCCTGCCGATGGCGGCAGGTCTGGCAATCGTCGCCGGCATCATGGTCTGCCTGATGTTCCACCTTGCCGCCGCCGGCCGGCCGCTGCATCACGACTTCGCCAACAAGGCAGCCACGGTCGACGGCGAAATGGTCGACGTGGTCGGCAATATGCCGCTGGTGCGGGCCTTCTCCGGCTTCTCCCGCGAGCGCCAGCGCTTCGACGCTACCGTCGACCGCGAGTTGGAGGCGCGGCGCAAAAGCCTATTCTACCTCGAGAAGCTGCGCATTTTCCACGCCGTCGTCACCATCGTGCTGACGTTGTGTCTGGTCGCTTGGGCGATCATGCTCTGGCAGCGCGGCGCGGCGACCACCGGCGACGTCGTGCTGGCCTGTACGCTGGCGCTGTCGGTGCTAAGCGCGACGCGCGATCTTGCGGTAGCGTTGGTCGACATCACCCAGCACATTGCCCGGCTGTCGGAAGCGCTCGCCACTCTCTTGGTGCCGCACGAGCTGCGCGACCATCCGCAGGCCGAGCCGCTGGTGCGCCGCGGCGCCAGCGTGAAATTTGAGCACGTCGATTTCCGCTACACCGATGGGCGGCAGATCTTCAAGGATCTCACGCTGCACTTCCGGCCGGGCGAGCGCGTGGGCCTGGTCGGCCATTCCGGCGGTGGCAAGTCCACCCTGTTCGCGCTGCTGCAGCGTTTCTACGATCCGCAGGACGGCCGCATCTTGATTGACGGCCAGGATATTTCGCGGGTCACGCAGGACAGCCTGCGCGATTCCATCGGCGTCGTGCCGCAGGACATTTCGATGTTCCATCGCTCGGTGACGGAGAATATCCGCTATGGCCGCCCGGAAGCGACCGACGACGAGGTGCTGGACGCCGCCATCGCCGCGCGCTGCGACTTCATCAAGGATTTGCCGGCCGGCATTCGCACCATCGTCGGCGACCGCGGCGTGAAATTGTCGGGCGGCCAACGCCAGCGCATCGCCATTGCGCGCGCCTTTCTCAAGGATGCGCCACTGCTTTTGCTCGATGAAGCCACCTCGGCCCTCGACAGCGAGTCCGAGGAGATAATCCGCGACGCGCTCGCCCGCCTGATGCGCGGCCGCACCGTGATCGCCATCGCCCACCGGCTGTCCACGGTGCGCAATTTCGACCGCATCGTCGTGCTGCAGCTCGGCGAAGTCGTCCAGGACGGCGCACCGGACTGGCTGATGCGCCGCGACGGCCTTTATCGCCAGCTCGTACAGCGCGAGGTCGAACGGCTCGGCAAGGAGGCGGCGTAGCCAGGCCGCGATGACCTACGGCAGGATCGTCGAATCGCCGGCCGCCATGCAGGCCATATCCAGATTGAGATTGAGACCGAATCGGCCGGTAACGTATTGGCAAACATGAGCGCGGGTATCGCTCAAGCCCGGCAGCACGAGCTTGCCGGCGACGTCGATCACCGCGGCGGCGCTTGACGGCAGGATTGTCTTTTCGACCGCCGCGATCCAGCCGTCGCATACGGCCACGTCGTAATGGCCGTCCTGGTCTCGGCTGGCGGTCGTGGATTCCGGAGCGCCTCGCTCGCCCGGTCCCGGCGCCCGGTCCTGGAATGACACGCGAATGTTCTTTTTCCACGCGGCCCGCGCCAGGTGAATTCATTCGCCCAAAGCGTCGCCGCGCAACCAAGACTATCTTATTTTTGTTTGTTGCATTGACTATTCAGGGCGTTATGGCGAAATCAATCGTCCGGTTTTGTCTGGAACCGGATCGCGGGTTTTGATGGAGCAGCTTGCGCCGCGAAAAAACGCTAAAGCGCCATGAATGAACGCGTCAGCGTCTTCGTGGGCTCCTCAACCATGGAGATGGACGATGACAGCGATTGTTTGTCCGACAGGCTGAAGCCGTCGCCACGCACCCAAAATCTTTCATCGAAATAATCTCGGAAACGCCGGCAGCCAAACCGGTGATGAGGACAGTCATGTCGAATGCCTATGTCGCCAAAATCCACGCGCCGCGCGCGGCCGAAGCCACGGCCCTGCTCAATGAGGACTGGCTCGCCGTCATCCTCGGCCTGTTCATCTTCGTGCTCGGCCTTGCTGCGCTGGTCCACGTCGACCTGATCGGCTGGGTGGTTTCGACCTCGGTGTGGAGCAATCTCAGCCAGGCGCTGGGGCCGGCGTCGAAAGGTTACGCGTCGCTCGGCGGCATCGGCGCGCTGGTTGCGACCTACGTGGCGCTGACCGTCGCGCTCAGCGCCGGTGCTGCCGCGCTGCAGACCGACGTCAAGCGCTTCGCTCTCGCCTTCACCGCCGTGTTCTGGATCGCGTATGCGAGCTGGATCGTCGGCAACTACGCCCACTTTGCCGCGGTGACGCCGGCCGAACAGCAGAAATTCGGCATCACCTGGTCGCTGAAGCTGACCAATGAGGGCGCCTACATCTTCGCGCTGATCGCGGGGCTGATCATCGCCAATTTCCTGCCGCGGTTCGCCGAGGCGATCAAGGACGCGGTGCGGCCCGAACTCTACATCAAGGTCGCCATCGTCATCCTCGGCGGCTTCTTCGCCGTCACCGCCGCCGGCAAGCTCAGCCTGGCAAGCTCGCTGATCCTGCGCGGCGTCGCCGCCATCGTCGAGGCCTACCTGATCTATTGGGCGGTGGTTTATTTCATCGCACGCAAGTGGTTCGGCTTCTCCCGCGAATGGGCGGCGCCGCTCGCCTCCGGCATCTCGATCTGCGGCGTGTCGGCGGCGATCGCCACCGGCGGCGCCATCCGCTCGCGCCCCGTGGTGCCGGTGCTGGTGTCGTCGCTGGTCGTGGTGTTCGCCGTCACCGAGGTCCTGATCCTGCCGTTCGCGGCGCAACTCTGGCTCGCGCACGAGCCGTTGGTCGCCGGCGCCTGGATGGGGCTCGCGGTCAAGACCGACGGCGCCGCGGTCGCAGCCGGCGGCATCACCGAGTCGCTGATCCTCGCCAAGAACGCCGCCGAGGGCGTGCACTATCAGCCCGGCTGGATCCTCGGCACCGCGGCCACCATCAAGGTCTTCATCGACATCTTCATCGGCATCTGGGCGTTCGTGCTCGGCTATATCTGGACCAACCATATCAACGTCACGCCGGACACCAACAAGGCGAAGGCGCGGGAAATCTGGCAGCGCTTTCCCAAATTCATCATCGGCTTCGTGATCACGTTCTTTGTCGGGCTCTATCTCGCGCTTGGCACGCCGGCCGACGTCGCCAGGAACGTGCCGGCGGCGATCGGCGAAGCCAACACCTTCCGCGTCATCTTCTTCATCCTCACGTTCTTCTCGATCGGCGTGCTCTCGAACTTCCGCGCGCTGTGGCAGGAGGGCTTCGGCAAGCTCGCTGCTGTCTACGTCGTGAGCCTGTTCGGCTTCGTCGTTTGGGTCGGACTCGCGATCTCGTGGATTTTCTTCAACGGCATCACACCGCCGCTCGCCGGCTGACCAGCGACGGATCGAAACAATGTACGATCATCAGGAGAGCGTCATGTCGCACTTCACCCAATCGGACCTGCGCGAGGAGCTGCGCGACGCGCCGGTCGAGCCGCTGCTGCCGGTCGAGAAGAAGCTCATCGTCTGGAGCCTGAGCCTCGGCCTCGTCCTGCTCGCGGTGCTGGCGGCGATCAATCATTTCTTTCCGGTGACGCTCTGACGCCCTGACGCGGCGCCAACGGAGTTTTTGCCGTCGCCGCAGGCGGCACTATTTGCCTCAAAACCGCGACATTGCGGTGTGCCGCGGATCACTTGCCGCGCCGCCGCACCGGTGCAACCTTTCAACCAACGATTTGTGGTTGCATCTTCCGGGTCACCCTATAGTCTCTAGCGGCTCTACCCGTCCGGCAGTGGCCGGCCGGGCCGGAAGAAGGCGCGACACGTCTCGAAGCGGCTCAGGGGCGCGCGGCCGATGCGTGTTTACGAGGCGATCGTCAAAGGGCTGGAAAGCGTCGGCGTCGACGCCGCCTTCGGCGGCGCCGGGGAGAACGCCGCCGGCGCGATGATCGCGCTCAAGCATTCGCAAAAGATCAGACCGGTCATCGTGCGCCACGAGCAGGCCGCCTCCTTCATGGCCTGCGGCTACGCCATCTACACCAACCGGCTCGGCGTCTGCTTCGCCACCGCGGGTCCCGGCGCATTCAATCTGTTTTCCGGCCTCGCGGTGGCGATGTCGGATTGCTACCCGGTGTTGGCGATCAGCGGCTTCTCTCGCCTCGTCTGGGCAGGCAAGGGCGCGCTGAACGAAACTTCCGGCGCCGGCGGCACGCCGGATTCCCGGGCGATGTTCGCCGCCACCACCAAGAAATCCTATTTTCTCGACGACATCAGCAAGACCTGCGACGTGCTGGAGGAAGCCGTCAACCTCGCCTGCGAGGGCCGGCCCGGTCCGGTCCACATCCATGTCCCGGAGGATCTGACCCTCGAAGGCCAGTCGGTCGACAATTACCGCGACCTCAAGCTCGTCGTGAAACCGGTGCTGCCCGATCCGGCGCAGATCGCGGCCGCCGCCGGCGCAATCGCTGCGGCGCTGCGCGCCAAGAAATCGGTCATCGCGCTGATCGGCTTTGGCGCGATCAAAAGCAATGCCGGACCGGAACTCCAAGCGCTCGTCGAACGCTTCCAAATTCCCTTCGCCACCACGCTCGACGGCAAGGGTATCATCGACGAAACCCATCCGCTCGGCCTCGGCGTATTCGCCGACAGCGGCCACGCCGCCGCGGGCAAGGCGTTCGTCGCCGCCGACCTCGTCATCGCCGTCGGCAATTCCTTCGCCCAGCATGCCACCTTCAATTTTCGCGACGATCTGCTGACGGGCAAAACCCTCGTCCACATCAACATCTCGGCAGGCGAGATCGGCAAGGTCTATGCCGCCGCTCACGGCATCGTCTCGGATGCGAAGGCCGCGGTCGTGGCGCTGACCGCGGCGCTGTCGCAGCTCGCTCCGCCGGTCAGGCCGGCCACCGTCGCCAAAGATCGCCACGTCACCGCACCGCTCATCAATCTCGAGCCCAATCACGTGCATCCCGGCCAGATGGCGCAGGCGCTGTCCAAAATGCTGCCGGACGACGCCATCGTGCTGGCCGATGCCGGCGCGCATTTGTGCTGGCTCGGCTATTTCCTGCAACTCAGGCGCGGCCAGCATTATCGCAAGCCGGGCAGCTTCGGCCCGATGGCCTGGGCGGTGAACGGCGCGCTCGGCGCCAAGATGGCGTTTCCCGACCGGCCGGTGATCGTCGGCTGCGGCGACGGTTGCTATCTGCTCTCCGGCTTCGAGCTGATGACGGCGGTCCACTACGATCTGCCGATCATCTGGATCATCTTCCATGACGACGAATACAAGCTGATTAAGCTCTATCAGCTCGAGGCGTTCCACGAGACCGGCCTGGTCGAGTTTTCCAATCCGGACTACGTCGCCTATGCCAAGGCGTGCGGCGCGCAAGGCTTCCGCGTGCAAAGCCTGGCCGAATTCGAAGCCGCATTCCGCGTCGCGCTCGCCTCCGGCAAGCCGACCCTGATCGACGCCTCGATCGCGCGGCTCGCCATTCCCCATTACAGCACGAACCCCGCCGGCCTGTTGGCGGCGATCGAAGAGGCACTGGAGAAGAAGCTCGAGGGCGGCTGAGGCCTTGCGCGCGGCGCTGCCGGACCATTCGGCGGCGCGGCGGACAGGCAAGGCCGCAATGCTGCAGTCGTATCAGGGCAGAGGGAAGAGGCCATGTCCGACAACCACGTCGGCTTCGACGAGATGAGCAAGTACCCGCTGTTCGAGGCGCTCCACAAACGCCGTTCGCGTCGCATCAGCCTCGGCATCCAGACCGTTCCGGCCGGCAGCAACACCTACAAGTCCGACGCCAAGCCGCAGCCGCTCAGCGAGCTCGAAGAAGCGGTGCTGATTTCGGCAACCGGCCTGACCGGGCTGACGATGCCCGACCGGCCGTTTGCGTCGCCCGGCGGGGAAAAGATTCTTGGCACGCCGAACCTCAATTTCATCGGCCGCGCCGCCGGCTCGACCGACAACTGCCAAGCCACGTCGTTCTTCATGATGAACGACAGTGGCACGTATTTCCTCAAGCGACTCGACAATGTCGACCCGACCCAGCCGGTTACGCCGGACCTGCTGATCCAGCGGGCGCGCGCGTCGAAGGTTCCGCTGTTCGACAAGCGGCTCGATTTCCCGCGTGAGTTTCCCTACTACCTCGATTCCAACCGCTTCCTGTCCAACGTGCCCGGCTCCACGATCCTGTTTCCCGTCGTGGACATGACGCGCCAATACATCAACGCGCTGATGTATCTGCTGACCGAGCCGGACGGCCACCGGCCGGCCATCCTGGACGATCGCAATTTCTATCTGCCGGCCGGCTGCGGCAAATGGATCCTCAACGGCTTCATGAACAAGAAGATCCCGGTGACGCTCGGCCTGCTCTACACCATGCGCACCCAGATCGAGGCCGAGCTGCTGCTGCAGAACCTCATCCTGATGCTGCAGGCAATGGGGCTCGGCGGCTGGATCCACGCCTCCGTGACGCCGGCCGAGCTCCTGCCTGCCCTCGGCTTCACCTACGTCAAGCCGCCCATCCGCCTGCTCGACTTGTTGCGCTGGGGCACCATCATCGCCAAGGCGCGCACCAACCCGATCGGGCTGCCGCCCTATATCGAATGCATGTGCCCGCCCTATTACCCGTCGATGGCCGACGCGGTGCAGGCGGTGGTCGACGATAAATATCGCGCCGGCGGGCCATATGGCGACGACGCCTATTTCCGCCGCATCTTCCAGGGCGACCGCGGCGAGAAATATCTGAAAGAGGTGCCGCACTACTCGGACGACGTGATCGCCTGCACCAAGGACATCTGCACTTACATCTACAGCAAGCACGGCCGCTTCCCCGCCCATTGCGACGCCATCTACGCGCCGGGCGTCTGGCTGCAGGCACACCATCTCGACCTGAACTACTACGACACCCTGTTCAACGGCGGCTACACGCAAACCCAGCGCGATCATCAGCGGCTCTGGCACGCCTGATCGCCGGCCGCCTTTTTGGAGGGCTCAAGGATGCTGCGCACATTCGTTGAAACTCCCGTCGTGCGGCGCGGGCGATATTTGTTCGTCGTCGCGCTTTTTCTGCTCCTGATGGCGCTCGTCCACGGCGGCGCCGAGCTGCAAGCCTGGCTCGACACCAAGGGCCCGCCGGCGGACGCGCACAGCGTCGCCTATCACCGCGTCATCTTCGCCATCTGGGCGACTATCGTGCTGATCACGCCGGCGCTGTGCTTTCATGTGTTCTCGCGCAGCGACCGTCCCAACACCTATTGGCGCGCGCTGTGGACCGCCGCGTTTCTGGCGTTCCTGGTTCACGTCTATTGGGCGGTGTGGGGCGTCTGCGGCGGCAACCTGCATGTCGTGTTCAATGCCAAGGTGGCGCCGCAAGCCTATCCGGAATGCCTGATCGAACATCCGGGGCCCGATTTCTTCCTCACCGCGTGGTGGGGCCTCGACGTCATTTTGGCCTGGCTGATCGCCGACAATTTCAAGCTGTTGCGCGCCGAGCGCGGCGCCCTGCACCTGCTCGCCTTCGCCATGTTCTTCGGCGCCTTCGTGCTGGCGTCGAAGGCCGGCATCGTCGCCCACCTGCTCGGCATCCTGATGGCCATCCTGGTGATCGGCTGTGCAGTGCTGCGCGTGATCGTGCGCGAGACCGATCCGAAGTCGCTGACCGCCATCGTCTATGACGGCTTCTTCCGCCTACTCAATCTGTTCGTGCGGTGGGACAAATTGCCGACGGCCATCGCGGTGATGAATCTCGGCGCTTTGCGCGACGTGCTGCGCGCCAAGAACCTGCACAACACCTCCGACATCGCGGTGACCAACCCGGCGGGTCTGCGCGACACGGTGCCGTGGGACGCGCGCTACCTGAGCGAGCGCCAGGAGGACGGCCAATACAACGACCTCGCCAAGCCCACCATGGGCAATGCCAGCTTCAATCCCAACGATCCGTTCAACAACATCGACTTCACGCTGAGCAATCCGGGCGCCCGCTTCGGCCGCAACATCCCGCTCAGCGAAGTCGATCCGACCCGCGACGGCGATATCCTCGACCCGAGCCCGCGGCTGGTGAGCAATCGGCTCCTCGGCCGGCAAAAAAGGGGAGATGGCACCGACGATTTCAAGCCGGCGACCATCCTCAATCTGCTGGCTGCGGCGTGGATCCAGTTCCAGACCCACGACTGGTTCAACCACGGCAACCCGCGGCCGATCGACGACGAGCCGTTCGACGTGCCGCTGCCGCCCGGCGATTCCTGGCCCGCGGGCGAGATGCTGGTGCGCCGCACCCGCTCCGACCCGACCCGCAAGCCGAACGACGGCGCCGGGCCGACCACCTATGCCAACGCCGAGACGCATTGGTGGGATGCCTCGCAGATTTACGGCGACAGCCCGCAGGCCGGCGCGAAGTACCGCACCTGGGTCGACGGCAAGCTCAACGTCGATCCGAAGACGCGCATGATCCCGCTCGATGCCGCCGGCGTCGAGGTCACCGGGCTGACGCAGAACTGGTGGGTCGGCTTGAGCCTCCTGCACAACCTGTTCACGCTCGAGCACAACGCCATCTGCGACCACCTCATCCGCGAATTCCCGGAATGGCGCGACGACCCGCAGAAAACGCCGAAAGAGCGGGACGAGCAGATTTTCCGCGTGGCGCGGCTGATCAACAATTCGCTGATGGCGAAGATCCACACCGTCGATTGGACGCCGGCGATCCTGCCCAACCCGGCGCTGCAGATCGGCATGAACGCCAATTGGTGGGGGCTGGCCGGCGCAAGCATCAAGAAATATATCGGCCGCATCAGCACGTCTGAGGCAGTCAGCGGCATCACCGGCTCGGCGACCAATCAGACCGGCGCCGATTACTGCCTGACCGAGGAGTTCACCGCGGTCTATCGCCTGCATCCACTGTTGCCGAACGACATCCAAATTCGCCACTTCCAGGGCGACAGACCCGGCCGCACCTTGAAATTCGAGGCCGACCGCGACGACGATCCCGATCTGATCGTCGGCCCCAACGCCATGAAGAACGCGTTGCGCGACGCCTCTTTCCTCGACCTCGTCTATACCTTCGGCATCCTCAATCCCGGCGCCGTGACGCTGCAGAATTTTCCGAACTGGATGCGGCGCATGCGCCGGCGCAACGGCGCCAAGTTCGAGGAGCTGATCGATCTCGCGGCGATCGACATCCTGCGCGACCGCGAGCGCGGCGTGCCGCGTTACAACCGCTTCCGCAAACTGTTCCACAAGGCGCCGGTGCGCTCGTTCGAGCAGATGACCAGCGACCCGAAGCTGGCCAAGACGCTGCGCGAGGTCTACGGCCACCCCGACAAGGTCGACCTGATGGTCGGCATGTACGCCGAGGAGCCGCCGGAGCTGTTCGGCTTCAGCGACACCGCGTTCCGCGTCTTCATCCTGATGGCGTCGCGCCGGCTCAAGAGCGACCGCTTCTACACCGACGACTTCACGCCCGCGGTCTATACCGAGGCCGGCATCGACTGGATCAACAACAACAACATGAGCACGGTGCTGCTGCGCCACTTCCCGGAGCTGACGCCGATCCTGCAGCGCACCGACAACGCGTTCGCGCCGTGGAAGGTGCCGACCGACGCCCGCAGCGCCGCGGCGTCGTAAGGCCGGGCATGCACGTCAGCGCAGCCGGCAGGTGATGCCGGCGTCGCTGCTGGCGCCGCCGGCCACCGTGACGAAAGCGACCTGCGGCGGCGGACCGGCGCTGTAGCGGCCCTGGTAGCCGCTCTGCGGCACGGCGCCGTGGAATAGCACGTTGCCGGTGCCGGGATGGATCGTCATGACGCCGCGGCGGCCTTTTTTGGTGGTGTAGATGTTGCCGGGGCCGACAACGAAATTCAGATCGTCCATGGCGCCGTTCGCACCGCTGCACCGATACGTGCCCGACGGTGGAATGTCGTCCGCCTGGGCGATGCCACCCGCCGAGAGTGACGCAGCCAGACAGACCGTTATGACGGCTTTGCTGAATCGCGGCATGGCGCCATTCACAGACCGAGCTTGCTCTTGAGCAGATCGTTGACGACCTTGGGATTAGCCTTGCCGCCGGACGCCTTCATGATCTGACCGACGAACCAGCCGACCGCCTTTGGGTTCGCCTTGGCGTCGGCGACCTTGTCGGCGTTGTTGGCGACGATGTCGTCGACGATCTTCTCGATCGCGCCGGTATCGGTGACCTGCTGCAAGTTATTCTTTGTAACAAATTCCTTCGGATCGTCGTCCGGATGCAGCATCATATGGTCCAGCACTTCCTTGGCAATTTTGCCAGAAATCATCCCCGACGAGACCATCATTAAAATCGATGTGTGAGTAGCCGGCGGTAGATGATTTAGCGGTAAGGGGCCTGACGTAAATATCCTTCCCTCA
>JASHQO010000530.1 GCA_030039105.1 Xanthobacteraceae bacterium | reverse complement strand
TCCAAGTCGATGAAAGGAAACGACCGCTTTACACTGCAGCGCCGGCGAACGCATCCATCGCCCCAACCAACGAGCAGGAGTATTGGCGACCCGAACTCGCAGAGACCGGATCTGCGCTGGCGCACCGGCATTGGTAATCAAGGCCATATCCAGTGGCGGCTCGATCGCCAGAATGAGTCTGGCTTGCCGTCGGTGCTCGGCCCACACAGCAACTATCATGTTCAATATTCCGCCAAACACAATTCCAACTACAGTGGCAATTGCAGTTTCCATCGTTGAAAACTCCGATGTCGTCGCTAAAACCTAATACGACCTCGGCAGGCCGAGCACGTGCTCGGCGATATAGGACAGCACCAGGTTGGTCGAGATCGGCGCCACGGTGTAGAGCCGCGTCTCGCGGAATTTTCGCTCGATATCGAACTCCTCGGCGAAACCGAAGCCGCCGTGGGTCTGCACGCACATATCGGCTGCGGCCCACGACGCTTCGGCGGCGAGGTGCTTGGCCATGTTGGCCTCGGCGCCGCAATCCTTGCCGGCTTCGTAGAGCGACGCCGCCTCGCGCACCATCAGTTCGGCGGCGCGCATGCCGATATAGGCCCGCGCGATCGGGAACTGGATGCCCTGGTTCTTGCCGATCGGCCGGCCGAACACTTCGCGCTCGCCGGCGTAAGCCGTGGCTTTCCGAATGAACCATTTGGCATCGCCGATACATTCGGCCGCGATCAGAATGCGCTCGGCATTCATGCCGGAAAGGATGTAGCGAAAGCCTTCGCCCTCGATGCCAATCAGGTTTTCCGCCGGCACCCGCATGTTCTCGAAGAACACTTCGGTGGTGGCGTGGTTCATCATGGTACGAATAGGCCGGATGGTCAGACCCTTGCCCTTGACCTCGCGCATGTCGACCAGAAACACCGACAAGCCTTCGGTGCGCTTCTTGATCTGCTCGCGCGGCGTGGTGCGGGCGAGCAGCAGCATCAGATCGGAATGCTCGGCGCGCGAGGTCCAGATTTTCTGGCCGTTGACCGCGTAAGCGTCGTTGCCGTCGCGCGTCGCGGTGGTGCGCAAACTCAACGTGTCGGTGCCGGAGGTCGGTTCGGTGACGCCGAAGGCTTGCAGGCGCAATTCGCCGCTGGCGATGCCGGGGAGATATTTCGCCTTCTGCTCGGCGCTGCCGTGCCGCAGCACCGTGCCCATCGTGTACATCTGGGCGTGGCAGGCGGCGCCGTTGCAGCCGGACGCCTGGATTTCTTCCATGATGGCGACGGCGGCGCTCATCGTCAGTCCGCTGCCGCCGTATTCCTCGGGGATCAGCGCGGCGAGAAAGCCGGCCTTGGTCAACGCCGCGACGAATTTATCCGGATAGGCACGCTCGCGATCCAGCGCGCGCCAATATTCGCCGGGAAAGTCGGCGCACAGCGCGCGCACCGCTTCGCGGATCGCGGCGAGGTCGGCGCTCTCGCTCACGAGCGCACCTCGGCACGGCCGTTGTTGACGGCGACGACATCGCGCTCGACGACTTTTGAGCGGAAGCTCACCACGTAGCCGTCGCGCCACATCTCGGTGCGTAGCGTCTCGCCGGGAAACACCGGCGCGGAGAAACGGCAGGCAAACGAGGCGAGCTTGCCGGGATCGTAGCCGCAGAAGGTTTTCAACACGGCGTGGCCGGCAATGCCGAAGTTGCCCAGCCCATGCAGGATCGGCCGCGGATAGCCCGCCTTCTTGGCAAATTCCGGCTCGGCATGGAGCGGATTGCGGTCGCCGCTCAGGCGGTAGATCAGCGCCGCTTCCGGCCGCGTGCCGAGATCGCACACGGCGTCAGGCGCGCGCGGCGGAATCGGATGCGGCTCCGGCGCCTGCCGCGGCGGGCCGCCAAAACCGCCGTCGGCGCGGCAGAACGTGGTCTGCGTCACGGTCGCGATCAATTCGCCGGTCGCCTTGTCGGTCACCTTGCGTTCGCTGTAGACCAGCGCGCCCTTGCCGGCGCCCTTGTCGATGACCTCGACGATGCGCTGGCGGCCGATCACGGTGTTGTCGCCCTTGAGCGGCTTGTGCAGCGTCACGCCTTGCTCGCCGTTGACGATCTTGACCCAGTCGATGCCGGTGTCGCGGTCGCGCGCCCAGAAGCCGACATAGCCGAGCACGGCCGCCATGGTCGGCAGCACTTTCAGGTTTTTCTCGTAGACGAACGGCAGCTCGTCCTCGTTCATCGGATCGTGGCCAAGGCCGACGCCCAGCGCATAGAGCATGCAGTCTTTGGCCGTGTAGCGATGCTCGGCCGGCGGAATATCGAGCGCCATCAGTTTGTCGTAGACGATGCTCATGTGTGCCTTTCCGTCATGGCCGGGGCTTGTCCCGGCCATCCACGTCTTATTTCTCCGAGAAGCTTAAAGACGTGGATGCCCGGCACAAGGCCGGGCATGACGGCGCCTGGAGGGCGCTTCTCATATCGGATCCCAGGAGAACACATCCGTCGAGCGGTCGAGCGGCGTGAACGACGCCGCGAACGCGCCCTTGAGCTGCGCCGCGAGCTTTTCCGGCGTCCAGCCGTCGGAGCGATGGATGGTGCGGATCGGCCGGGTCTGGTTGAACAGATAAATCTCGTTGTTGCGCACCGACAAAATTTGTCCGCTGATGCCTTCGGCCTTGTCGGATGCGAGATAGACGACGAGCGGCGCGATCTTTTCCGGCGTCATCTCGCGGAAGCGGGCGACGCGGGCCTTCTCTTCTTCGGTCTCGGCTGGAATCGAATCGATCATCCGCGTCCAGGCGAACGGCGCCACGCAGTTCGAGCGCACCTTGAAGCGCTCCATGTCGAGCGCGATGCCGCGCGACAGGCCGACGATGCCGAGCTTGGCGGCCATGTAATTGGCCTGGCCGAAATTGCCGACCAGCCCCGAAGTCGAGGTCATGTGCACGAAGGCGCCGGAATTCTGCTCGCGAAAGTGCGTCGCGCAGGCCCGGCTCATGTTGAAGCTGCCGTGCAGATGCACGGCAATGACATCGGACCAGTCCGACCAGCTCATGCGGTGAAAGATGCGGTCGCGCAGGATGCCGGCATTGTTGACGAGAATGTCGACCTTGCCGAAAGCATCCAGTGCCGCTTTGACGATCTTGTCGGCGTTGCCCGGCTCGCTGATCGACAATGTCGAGGCGATGGCGTCGCCGCCGGCCTCCCTGATCTCCTCGACCGCCTGCTGGGCCGGGCCGGCATCGGTGCCGGCGCCGTCCAAACTCGCACCGATATCGCAGACCACGACCTTGGCGCCTTCCTGCGCCATCAACAGCGCGATGCCGCGGCCGATGCCGCGTCCCGCCCCGGTGACGATGGCGACTTTTCCGGCGACGATGTTTGCCATGCTGCTCAGCCCCACACTTCGCGGGCGATATCGCCGATCATGCGCAGCTTCGCCCACTGCTCGTCCTCGGCCAGTGCGTTGCCTTCCTCGGTCGAGGCGAAGCCGCACTGCGGCGACAGGCAAAGCTGGTCGATGTCGACGAATTTCGCCGCCTCGTCGATGCGCCGCTTGATCTCGTCGCGACTTTCGAGCTTGCCGGACTTCGAGGTGACCAGGCCGAGCACGACGGTCTTGCCCTTCGGCACGAAGCGCAGCGGCTCGAAGCCGCCGGCGCGCTCGGTGTCGTATTCCATGAAATAGCCGTGCACGTCGATCCGGTTGAACAACAGCTCGGCGACCGGCTCGTAGCCGCCCGAAGCAACGAAGCTCGAGCGGAAATTGCCGCGGCACAGATGCATGGTGATGGTCATATCGGGTGGGATGTCGGCGATCGCGGCGTTGATCATGCCGGCGTAGATGCCGGGGAGCGTTGCCGGATCCTCGCCGCGGCCGGCGATCTGCTGGCGCAAGCTCGGATCGCACAGATAAGCGAGGTTGACCTCGTCGAGCTGCAGATAGCGGCAGCCGACGGCGGTGAAGGCGTTCACCGCCTTGCGATAGGTCTCGCCGAGGTCGCGATAGAAGTCGCTCATCGACGGATAGAGCGATTCCGGAACGGCGTCGCGGCCGTAGCGGAAATGCAGCGACGACGGCGACGGGATGGTCAGCTTCGGCGTCGCCCGTGCATGTGCTTTGAGGAATTTGAAATGCTCGATCATCGGATGCGGTTTGTAGCCGCCGAGCTTGCCGATGACGCGGAGCAGGATCGGCCGCGGCTGCGGCCCGGTCGCGGCGAATTTGATCTTGCGCTCGCCGATATAGGATTCGACGTTGTCGAGGTTCTCGAGAAAATCGTAGTTCCACGAGATGCGGCGATATTCGCCGTCGGTCACCGCCTTGAGCCCGATGCCCTCCTGCTTGCGGATGACGGCGTCGATCTCGCGGTCCTCAATTTCCCGAAGCGCCTGCGGCGTAATCTCGCCGCGGGCGCGTTGCTCGCGCGCCTGCTTGAGTGACGCCGTGCGCAGCAGGCTGCCGACATGATCGGCGCGGAATGGCGGCTTGGTCCGTTGACTCATACTTTTGCTACTTGTCCTTTCTTGTCATGCCCCGCGACGGCGGGCATCCAGTAATCACCGTTCTATCGACTCATCGCGAGGTTACTGGATTGTCCGCCGGAGCCTGTCATCGGGCCGGCCACTTCGGGCCGGACCCGTTGGCGGACGATGACAAGTCGTTACCCCCACACTTCATCCGCCAATTCCACGATCATCCGCAGCTTGGCCCATTGCTCGTCCTCGGCCAGCACATTGCCTTCCTCGGTCGATGCGAAGCCGCATTGTGGCGAAAGGCAGAGCTGATCCAACGCGATGTATTTGGTCGCCTCGTCGATGCGGCGCTTGACGGCGTCCTTCTTCTCCAGCGTGCCGAATTTCGACGTGACGAGTCCGAGCACGACCTGCTTCTTGCCTTTGGGAAAGAACCGCAGCGGCTCAAAACCGCCGGCGCGGTCGGTGTCGTATTCGAGGAAATAGCCGTCGAGATTGGTATGGGCGAGCAGGTGCTCGGCGACGAACTCGTAACCGCCGGAGGCGATGAAGGTGGAGCGGAAATTGCCCCGGCATGAATGCATGGTGATGGTCATGTCGGCTGGCTTGCCTTCGAGCGCCGCATTGGTCAGCCGCGCATAGCGCTGCGGCAGGGCGTCGGGATTGTCACCGCGCTTGACCGACTGTGCACGCTCGTTGGGATCGCAGATCATCGACCAGGCGGTGTCGTCGAGCTGCAGATAGCGGCAGCCGGCGTCATAGAAGGCGCGGATCGCCTTGCGATAGGCGCCGGCGAGATCATCGAAGAACGGTTCCAGGTCGGGATAGACTTGCCGGCTGATCGCGGCGCGGCCTTGCCGAAAGTGAAATGTCGACGGCGCCGGGATCGTCATCTTCGGCACGGCCCGGGCGTGGGCTTTGAGGAACTTGAAGTGCTCCAGCATCGGATGGCCGGAGAAACCGAGCTTGCCGTCGATCTTGATGCCCTCGGCCTTGGTCTGCACGCCGTGGAACTGGATGGCGTCGGTGGCGTAGAAGGTGACGCCGTCGAGGCCGCGGAAGAAGTCGAAATGCCACCACGAGCGGCGCAGTTCGCCGTCGGTGGCGAGCTTTAGCCCGATCTCTTCCTGCTTCTTGATAACCTTCTCGATCTCTTTGTCTTCGAGCGCACGCAACGCGTCGGCGGCGATCTCGCCGCGCTCACGCTTGGCACGCGCCTCCTTCAAGGCGGGCGGGCGCAGCAGGCTGCCGACATGGTCGGCGCGAAATGGCGGTGTGGTTCTCTGACTCATCGTTTCGCTCCCCGGATTTTTCTAAACTTTTGTTTCGTCACCCTGAGGTGCGAGCCGTAAGCGCGCTTACGCGCGTCTTCGACGCCCTATGGCGAGCCTCGAAGGACGACGGCCCCGGCGCCTGGGCCGGATCCTTCGAGGGCCGCTGCGCGGCCACCTCAGGATGACGGAACAAAGTCATTGTTTGCCCTTCAGCACGTAGCGGCCATCGTCGAGCCGGCCGAGGCCTTGCGCGGCATAAAGCGCGTCGAGTGCGCGCACGATGTCGCGGCCGTCCTTGCTGTCGAGCGCGATCATGAGATCGAAAAAGCTTGCCGGCCCGGCGGCGAGCGCTTCCTCCACCGATTGGTAACGTCGGCCGCTCTTGGCCACCGGCGCGGTCGGCACCGAAAATTCCAGCGAGTTCGCCTTGCCGAACGGGATGGTGCAGTCGAAGCCGAGTTTGGCGCCGGTGCGCGCGCCGCCGAGCGACGGATCGAGCGGCACGACGCGGAAGCCGGAGCCGGCGATCAGATCGCGATCGGCCTGGAAGCGCGTGGCAAATGCCCAATCGGTCTCGGCGTCGGAGAACACGTCGATGTCGGGATCGAAGACGAAGACGTGCTTGGCTTCGGCGTGCGAGCCGAACACGGCGGCAAGCGCGTTCTTGGCATCGCCCGGCACGCGCTGGCGCAGCGAGACGCGCACATTGTACATGCCGCCGCTCGACGGCGTGGCGTAGACGGCGAGCGGTTCGCGCACCGAGGCCATCAGCGCGGCCCACGCGGCGGATTCGGTTTTCATCGCCGAGAGCTGCGCCGTGTCGGTGCGCGCCAGCGCCCGGCCGCCGATGGTCAGCGTCTGGAACAGCGCATCCTCGCGGTGCGTGATCGCGGTGATGTGCAGCACCGGATTGCGCTTCACGACGCCGTAGTAGCCGACATATTCGCCGAACGGGCCTTCCGGCTCGACATGGCCGGCCGGATCCAAAAATCCCTCGATCACATATTCGGCGTCGGCCGGCACATGGATGTCGTTGGTGACGCATTTCACCACCGGCACCGGCTGGCCGCGCAAGCCGCCGACGATGTCGAGCTCATCGACGTTCGGCAGTGCCGTCATCGCCGCGAGAAAATCCGCCGGATGGGCGCCGACCGTATAGGCGACCGGCACCGGCTCCTTCTTGGCCGCCGCTTCGAGGTAGATATCGCGCATGTCGCTCGGCGCGATCAGGTCGACGCCGGCGGCGCGCGGTCCGCGCAGCATGATACGGCGGCAGCCCACGTTGGTGAAACCGGTGCTGGGAAACAGCGCATAGTCGATGCCGGCGGAAATGTAGGGCGCGCCGTCGGCCGCGTGCTGCAGGTGCACCGGCAGCCTGGTGAGATCGGCTTCGTCGTCCTTGAGCACGACCTGCTGCACCGGCGCCTGCTGCGACGAGACTTTGACGGGAGGATGCAGCCGGTTGAGCCGCGCTGCCAGCGTGCCGAGGAGGCCGCGCTCGTCGGTATCGAGCGCGGCGGCGAGGCGCCGCCGCGACGCCATCACGTTGCCCACCAGCTCGGCCTTTTCCGGCCCCGCCGCCTTGAACAGCACCGCGCGCGGATTGCCGTCGAGGACGCCGCCCACATCGACCAGGTCGATGGGCGCGTTATGCAGCTCGCACTCGCCAAGCTCGACGAGCTTGGCGACGAAATTGCGCAGCCGAAAACGCTCGGTATCGATCGCGGGCATGGGGGCTTCCTCGGAGCTGACAGCGATTTAGCAACGGCCGCACGCCGGTGTAAATGGCGCCAATGCATTGTCGTCCCCGCGAAAGCGGGGACCCAGTAAACGCAAGCGTGTCTTGTTATGGACGGAGCTCCGGAATTACTGGATCATCCGCCGGAGCCTGTCGTCGGGCCGGCCACTTCCGACCGGACCCGTTGGCGGATGATGACAAGGAGAGCAGCTTCCATGCACCCGGTGCTCCGGCTCTACGAAGACGTGCTGTCGAACGAAAGCGAGGTCGCCCTGCCGGCGCTGCCGCGCATGATGTTTGTCGTGCATGGCCGGCTTGCCGTTCCCAACCACATTCTGAACGACGGTGAGGTCTGGAGCGGCGAAAACGCCGTCACGCTGCAGGCCGGCAGCGCTGGTGCGGCGGTGTGGCGTTGGGAGTTGGCCCCAAGCGGGGCTGCCACCGGCTTGGCGACGGGCAACAGCGTAGCGTCGCGCGAAAAACTCGCAGCGGCGCTTACGACCCTACCCAAGGGCGCGCTCATACTGCGCGGCGACAGCGTCGCGTTCCCGCCGGGCGGCTGCGCCTATCTGCACCGCCATCAGGGGCCAGGCATCCGCTGCCTGCTCGAAGGCGGCATCCGCATCGACACCCATGGCCGCTCGACGTCCTACGGCCCCGGCGGCGCCTGGTACGAGACCGGGCCGGATGGCGTGTTCGCCCAGGCCGCCGACCGGCCGACGCGTTTCATCCGCGTCATGATCTTGCCGCTCGCTTATCAAGGCAAAAGCTCGGTCGAGTATTTGAACGAAGAAGACAAGGCGAAGCCGAAGTCGCAACAGTACAAAATCTTTGCCGACATGCCATTGAGCACGTAGCCCGCATGAGTGGAGTGACATGCGGGAGCAGCGTGGCCGTCGCCCCCGGATATCGCTGCGCTCATCCGGGCTACATCACTCACATCGGCTTGTAGCCGCGCTCCATGTCGACGTCGATCAGCATCGCCGTGCCGTGCTTGAGCGCCTTGCCGATCAGGTCGGTGGCCTCTTTCACGGTCTTGGCGCGCTCGCCTTCGATGCCGAGCGAACGGGCGAGACCGACGAAATCGATCGCCGGGTCGGTCAGCTCCATGCCGACGAACTTGTCGGCCTGCTCGGCTAGCCCGCGCAGCATGACGAGGCGCTGCTTGAGGATGCGGTAGCTGACATTGTTGAAGATCACCCAGATCACCGGGATCCGATAATGCGCCGCGGTCCACAGGCCCTGCACCGTGTACATGGCGCTGCCGTCGCCAATGAGCGCCACGACGGGACGATCGGGCAGCGCAATCTTGACGCCGATCGCCGCCGGCAAGCCCCAGCCGATGCCGCCGCCGCGCAGGCCGAAATAGCTCTGCTCGTCGTTGCTGTCGATCATCGAGCGGATGCCCGGCGCGGAGGAGAGAATTTCCTCGATCACGACGGCGTCTTTCGGCAGCATGGCGCCGATCGCTTCAAGCAGCGCCAGCGGCTGCACCGGCGTCTTGCCGGCCATGGCGCGCGCCTTGGCGCGGAATGCGTCGCGGTCTTTTTTGATTGCTTCGGTCGCGGATTTCAGCCGTGCCGCCGCGGCCGTCTTCGCGCTCGGCGCCATGCGCTTGCCGATCTCCGCGGCGATGTTGGGCAAGGTTGCCTTCGGATCGCCCAGCATCGCGACCTTGGCCGGATAGTTCTTGCCGATCTGCCACGGGTCCGTGTCCAAATGAATGAGCGGCAGCCCCGCGGGCCACGGCTCGACGGTCGACGGCAATGACCAGGTGAACAGATCGCCGCCGACCGAGAACACCAGATCGTGCTTGTCCAGCACCTCGCGCACGCCGGCCTGCGTTCGCGTCATCATGCCACGATAGAGCGGATGCGAGGCCGGAAACGACGCCGTGCTCGGGATGAACTCGACATAAACCGGCGCACCGATTGCCTCGGCGAGCGCGGCGAGCTCCTTGTGGGCGCGGCTCTGCGCCACCGCGTCGCCGGCGATGATCACCGGCCGCTCGGCCTTGGCCAGCAGCTCGGCGGCGGCCGCGACCGCGTCGGCATCGCCGCGCAGCCGCGGCGCCACGCGGGTCGGCTCCAGCATGTCGATGTCGGCGTCGTTCTTCAAAATGTCGCCGGGTAGCGACAGGAACACCGGACCGGTCGGCGGCGCCAGCGCGGTCTTCACCGCGCGGTGCACGTAGCGCGGCAGGTCGGCGGCGCGATGCACCTCGGCGGACCATTTGACGAACGGCCGCGCCAGGGTCGCGAGATCGGCGGTCAGCACCGGCTCGGTGACGAGATAGTCGCTATCCTGCTGGCCGGCGGTGACCAGCACCGGCGCGTTCGCCTTCATGGCGTCGTACAGCATGCCCATGGCGTTGCCGAGGCCGGGCGCGACGTGGAGATTGAGCACCGCGAGCTCGCCGGAGGCCTGGGCATAGCCGTCGGCCATCGCCATCAGCGCCGCTTCCTGTAGGCCGAGGATGTAGCGAATGTCGTTCTCGACCGCGAAGGCATCCATCAAAGGAAGCTCTGTGGTGCCGGGATTGCCGAACATCACCCTGACGCCTTCCTGCTTGAGCAAATCGAGGAAGGCGCGTTTTCCGGACATTACGGGCAAGATTTTTCTCCGCTCCTCGCGAGGCCGCCGCTGCTGTGGCGGGCTCAATCCATCTCGATATCTTCCAGTTTCGTTCCGCCGCCGGCGCGCAGACTGCCGTGTGCTCGCTCGATCCGTCGCAGAAAACGTGGCGCGTTTTCCAGACGATAGTCGAACCAGTCATCCTCGGATTCAAAGCAGATCAACACGCCGGCCGGCTTGCCATGGCGGGTGCTGACGATCTCTTGCGCTTCCAGCTCGCGAGGAAATCGCGATAAATCGTCTTTGATCTTGGACAGGGGGACTTCCTTCATTCCGGATTTGCAAACTGTGCGAGCCATGACTCGACCTCCGATTTGGCGACGATTGCCAACACTTCGCCAGTCGTCCTTGAAATATCATAGAACACCCGGACCTCGCTGACACGAAGCCGGCGCCGCGGAAGCGGCGCGCTCGACGTCCCGACTGTTGCGCCGCCGCAACACATTCGGCGATTTTTCGTCTCGGCCCGGGAATTAACGGGTCTTTACCGGGCGCCATGGATGCTCCGATTCGGCAAGGCCAAAGGGGAGGCAGGTCATGAGACGCATTCTTTGCTTGCTGATGGTGCTTGGGACGATCGCGTTCGGTGGAGCCCCAGTTCGCGCCGCCGATCTCGGCGTGCCGCGTTATAGCCCGCCCCCGCCGCCGGCGCCGGTCTCCACCTGGACTGGATTTTACGTCGGCATTAACGGTGGCTTCGGTGGCGACGAGTTCAAATATCCGTTCTCGGAGGGCGCAGTTCCTGCGCTCGGCCTCGGCGCGACGCGCGGCACATCCACGCTGCATTCCAGCGGTTTCCTCGGCGGCGTCCAGGCTGGCTACAATTGGCAGGTCGCGCCGGCCTGGCTCATCGGCCTCGAAGCCGACTTCGACGGTGCGGATATCGACGGCTCGGCCACCACGTCGGCAAACACCTTCTCGGGTAGCGTCGGGACCAAGCTCGATTGGTTCGGCACGGTGCGCGGCCGGGTCGGCGTCCTGGTGACGCCCGCGACGCTGCTCTATGGCACCGGCGGATGGGCCTATGGCCACACCACGAGTTCGGCCAATTTCACTGCATTCGGGTTGGAGGCGGTCGCCTCGACCGGCCACGAGCAGAACGGCTGGACCGCCGGCGCCGGCATCGAATACGCGATCACTCCGGCGCTGTCGTTCAAGACCGAGTACCTGTTCCTCGATCTCGGCAGCCAAACCATTGCCAGCGGCGTGGTTGGTGGCGTGCCGTTCTCGCTCGGCGAGAAGACGACCGTGCACACCGTCAAGGCCGGCCTGAACCTGAAGTTCAGCGGTTGGTGAACTGAAAACTTGTGGTGCCGCGGAGAGGATTCGAACCTCCGACCCACGCATTACGAATGCGTTGCTCTACCGGCTGAGCTACCGCGGCACACTGACGGAATGCCCGTCCTAGTAATACTCGGGCGATGTTAACGCAAGGCGCCTCCGAAGCGCCTTGCGTCATTGAATCGCTGCAGCAAGGAGCCTACGCTTCCGGCAACACCAGAAATGGCCCGGACCGGGAGGCGTCCATGCTGATGAAGGCGATAGGGCTCATGTCGGCCGCCGCTGCGGCGGCGTTTTCCTTGCCGGCCGCGCCGGCTTTCGCGGAAAATGCGGTGGCGCTGTCGGGCGAGGTCACGTCGGCCAAGGACGGGCCGATGGAGGGCGTCGTCGTCAGCGCCAAGAGGGATGGCTCCGCGATCACCGTCTCGGTGGTCAGCGACGACAAGGGCCATTTCGCCTTCCCGGCGTCGCGGCTCGATCCCGGCCATTACGCCATCGCCATCCGCGCCGTAGGTTACGACCTCGACGGCCCGAAGGATGCCACCGTCACCGCCGGCCAGGAGGACAAGATCGCGGTCGCGCTCAAGCCGGCGCGGAGCTTGAGCGCGCAGCTCAGCAACGCCGAATGGCTGATGAGCATGCCGGGCACCGATGCACAGAAGCGGCTCGTGCTCGACTGCAATAGCTGCCACACGCTGGAGCGCATCGTGCGTTCGACCCACGATGCCGCGGAGTTCCAGCAAGTCTTCTTGCGCATGGCGGGCTACTACCCCGGCAGCACGCCGCTGAAGCCGCAGCGCCTGGTCGGCGATGCGGTGCGCCGGCTCATTCCCGCCGACGAGGCGCCGGCCGCCGCCGCATGGCTGGCCAGCGTCAATTTGAGCCAGCAGGACACCTGGTCGTGGCCGCTCAAGACGCTGCCGCGGCTCACCGGCAAATCCACCCACGTCATCATCACCGAATACGATCTGCCGAGCCGGTTGATCGAGCCACACGACGTCGTGCTCGATCGCGAAGGCAACGTCTGGTACTCGGACTTCGGCCAGATGTTCTTGGGCGAGATGGACCCGAAGACGGGTCAAGTGACGCAATATCCGATCCCAGTCACCAAGCCCGGCTACTCGCTCGGCACTCTCGATCTGCACATCGACAAGGACGACAATCCGTGGGTCGGCGCGATGTATCAGAGCGCCATCGCCAAGCTCGACCGCAATACCGGCAAGTTCGAAACGTGGTCGACGCCGAAGGAATGGGATTCCGACGCCGGCCAGCTCGGCCACTTGGCGATCGAGGGCACGCCGGCCGACGACAAGGTGTGGATCAAGAATTCCGCCGGCGGCCACATCTACCGGCTCGACCTTGCCTCGAACAAATTCGAGGATCTGGGCTCGCCGAAGGATCCGCGCACCGGCAAGCGCATCGGCACCTACGGCATTCACTCCGATGCCGACAACAATCTGTACCTGCTCGACTTCGCCGCCGGCAACATCGTGCGCATCGACGCCAAGACCAAGGAGCCGACGGTGTACCTGACGCCGACGCCGAACTCGCATCCGCGGCGCGGCCGCGTCGACGACCAGGGCCGGCTGTGGTTCGCCGAGTATTTCGGCAACGCCATCGGCATGCTCGATCCGGAGACCGGCAAGATCGAGGAATGGAAAGTGCCGACGCCGTGGTCGTCGCCCTATGACGCGGTCGAGGACAAGAACGGCAACGCCTGGACCGCCTCGATGAACACCGACCGCGTCGCCCGTCTCGACATCAAGACCGGGCAATATACCGAATATCAGTTGCCGCGGCCGACCAATATCCGCCGCGTCTTCGTCGACGATTCGAAGAATCCCGGCACGCTGTGGATCGGCAGCAACCACGGCGCCTCGATCGTCAAGGTCGAGCCGCTGGATTGATGTAGTCCGTCATCCTGAGGCGGCCGCCATAAGCGCGGTTACGCGCATCTTCGACACGCTATGGCGGCCCTCGAAGGATGCCGGCCGAGGCGCCGGGCCGTCGCCCTTCGAGGCGCGCTGCGCTCGCACCTCAGGGTAACGGAGTTAGCGCTTTATTTTTCCGCCTCGGCCCGCAGCTTGAAGCGCTGAATCTTCCCGGTCGCGGTCTTCGGCAGCTCGATGCGGAATTCGAGCCAGCGCGGATATTTGTAGGCGGCGAGCTTTTGCTTGCAATGCTCCTGCAGGGTCTTCGCGAGGCCGTCGCTGGCCTTGTCCGGTGCTTTCAGCACCACGAATGCCTTCGGCTTGATCAGCGCGTCGACGTCGGGCCAGCCGACCACGGCGGCTTCGAGCACGTCGGGATGGCTTTGCAGCGCGCCTTCGACCTCGAACGGCGAGACATACATACCGGAGACTTTCAGCATGTCGTCGCGCCGCCCGCAGTAGACGAAATAGCCGTCGTCGTCCTCGACATATTTGTCGCCCGAGCGCGTCCATTCGCCGAGGAAGGTGGCGCGCGATTGCTCGCGGTTGTTCCAATACATCATCGCGCTGGTCGGGCCGCGCACCTGCAATTCGCCCATCTCGCCGCGCTTGGCGATGACGCAGCCGTCGTCGTCGATCAGGCGAAGATCGTAGCCGGCGACCGGCCTGCCGCTGGTGCCGTACTTCACGTCGCCGGGGCGGTTGGACAGGAAGATGTGCAGCATCTCGGTCGAGCCGATGCCGTCGAGGATGTCGACGCCGTAGCGTTCGCTCCAGCGCCGGCCGACGTCCGGCGGCAGCGCTTCGCCGGCGGAGACGCAGCGGCGCATCTTCACCGCGTTGCGCGCCGGCGCCGCCGGGCTCGCCAGGAAGCCGGCATAGAAGGTCGGCACCGCGTAGAAGACGGTGACCGCGTGCTTCTTCAAAATGTCGGCCACCGCGTCGGGCGTCGGCCGCTGCGGCAGCAGCACGGTGGTGGCGCCGACCGACATCGGGAAGGTCAGCGCGTTGCCCAGCCCATAGGCGAAGAACAATTTCGCCACCGAGTAGCAAATGTCGTTCTCGGCGATGCCGAGAATGGGCGCGGCGTAAAGATCGTCGGTAAGCCTCAGGTCGGCGTGGCTGTGCACGGCGCCTTTCGGCTTGCCGGTCGAGCCCGAGGTGTAGAGCCAGAAGCACATGTCGTCGCGGGTCGTCGGCGCAGTGATCGGTTCGGTCTTGGCTGCCTCGAGCAGATCGTCGAAGCGCTGGTAGCGCCTCGCTTCCCGCTCCCGCTCGCAGGGGAGGCTCGGGGTGGGGGTGTCGCCGGAGACGACCACGTGGGCGAGGGTCTTGCTGGCCGCAATTGCGCTGTTGAATTTCGGCAGCAATTCCTCGGACACGACAAGCAGCCGTGCGCGCGAATCCTCGAGCATGAAGCGATAGTCGTCCTCGGTCAGCAGCGTGTTGATCGGCACGGCGACGACGCCGGCCTTGATGCAGCCGAGGAAGGCGGTCGGCCAGTCGATGGTGTCGAGCAGGCACATCAGCACGCGCTCTTCGCGGCGCATGTCGAGCGCGCGCAGCACATGGCCGAAGCGCTCCACCCGCGCGGCGAGGTCGCCGTAGCTGTAGCTGCCGCGGGGATCGATATAGGCGACCTTGTCGCCGCGCCCGGCATCGAGATTGCGCTTGAGGATGTCGGCGGCGAAATTGTAGTCGCGCGGAATGGCGTCGACGGGAGCGTTCATCGCGGTGTTTTCCTCCCCGGGGCGTGGGGGAGATTGCCCACGCGCGCCCATTTTATTGGGCATTATGCCGATGGCTAAAGTCGCCGCAATATTATAAGCCGTCCTGCCCGGCCTTGCGCCGGGCATCCACGCCTTGGTTCTGAAACAAAGACGTGGCTGGCCGGGACATATCGTGGGAAGAACGCCGTCCATCGGACGGCTATGCCCGGCCGTGACGGTCAGGAGTGCCTCATGATTTTCAGCAAGGACCGCATCCTCACCACCCACGTCGGCAGCCTGCCGCGCAACGAGACGCTGAGCGACCTGCTGGTGGCGCAGGAGGAGGGTAAGCCGCTGGACGCGACGCTCCTTGCCGATGAGATGGACAAGGCGGTGCGGCATGTCGTCGGCAAGCAGATGGAAGCCGGCATCGATATCGGCAATGACGGCGAGCAGCGCCGCATCGGCTTCCAAACCTACGTGCCGCAGCGCATGTCGGGCTTTGCCGGCGTGTCAAAACGCCGCCGCGGCCGCGAGTTCGAGGAATTCCCCGAGTTGCTGAGCTATTTGATGCGGCGCTTTCCCAATCCGCCGAAGAGCCAGCAGGGCGCGCCCGAGGCGCAGGCCGATATCAAATATCGCGATCTCAAGCCCATTACGGATGAGACGACGGGCTTCAACAAGATCGCCGACGAGCTGCACGCCTTCTCCGAGCGCTTCATGACCGCGGCATCGCCCGGCATCATCTCGACCACGATGCTCAACGCTCACTACGACTCCCACGACGCCTATCTCGATGCCATCGCCCGCGAGATGAGCAAGGAATACCAGGCGGTGCACAAGGCCGGCCTCGTGCTGCAGATCGACGCGCCGGATCTCGCCATGGATCGCACCATGATGTACCGCGACCTGTCGGACGCCGATTTCGTCACGCGCTGCGAGCGCCACGTCGCCGCCATCAACAAGGGCATCGAGGGCATTCCGCGCGATCGCGTACGGCTGCATGTCTGCTACGGCAACTGGGAAGGCCCGCACATCCACGACATCGCGCTGGAAAAGATTTTGCC
>JASHQO010000529.1 GCA_030039105.1 Xanthobacteraceae bacterium | reverse complement strand
GTGGTCAGCGTGATCGGCTATCGCGTCATGAACGGCGGCGGCGGCGCCATCGGCACCGACGACATCATCACGCTGCCGAAGGGTGCGCGGGTGCTGTCGACGGCGGCGTCGGGCGGCCGCGTCGCCGTGCTGATCGAGATCGGCGGCGCAACCGAGCTGCGAACCTTCGACATCAAGACGCTGCGCCAGACCGGACGCCTGCAGTTCGCCACCGAGCCATGACGGCCGCACGGCGCGCGCCAACGTGCTTGCAAACGCCGCGGTATCGCGGTTATTTCGGGGTCGGGCTCCCTTCGTCTAGCGGTCTAGGACGCGGCCCTCTCAAGGCTGAAACACGGGTTCGATTCCCGTAGGGAGCGCCAGCCAGGGCGCGCGCCAAGGGACCGTCGCTGTATTGCCGAGGTCTCGATTCCTCATGCCCCCGCGCCGACGTGCCCTTTGCAACGCGGTCACGGCCGGTCGCAATAAGTCGGGATTTGGCGCGATCTCAACATGCACGATCTCGACATATATGTGCGACGCATACGCCTGAGCTACGCCAGCCCGCAATCGGCCAGGAAATCCATCGTGACCTTGACGCAATCCAACGGCCGCTCGATCTGCAGCAGGTGTCCGGTATGGGCGACGAAGCTGTAGTCGTAACCGCCGTCGCGGCCGAGCGCCCGGTTGGCGGCGGCGGTCGGGCCGGCGCCCTGCACCTGCGGATCGCAGCCGATCAGCTTGACCGGCCCGTCGAATGCGTCGGCGTTCGGCCATAGGTTGAGCGTCGTCGCCTGCGCATAGATCGTCGCCTCGTTCTCGGGATCGCAGACCAACTCGTAGCCGTCGCCGTCGGGGCTTTGGCGCAGCACCGAGCGCGCCATCAAGTCGTGCGCGCCCTCGACCCAGCGCGCCGTCGCCCGCGATTGCCGGTACTCCTCGGCCAGCTCGTCGATCGCGGCGAAGCGCCGGCGCCGCGCCCGCGCCCAGGCGGTGAGCTTCTTCTCGAACGCCGCCATGGCGTCGTAGGCCGGATGGCCCGGCGGCGGCATGTTCGGCGGGTCGAACAGAACCAGCGCATTCCAGCGCCAGCCGATCTCCAGCGCGTGCTTCATCGCCGTGCGCCCCGACATCGAATGAAAAATCCCCGCGGTCGGCCGCTCGCCAAGCTCGGCCTTGACCGCCTGCACGACGGTTTCAAGGTCGCGCGTGAGCTGCTCGTAGGTGTGATGCGACGGCACGACCGGCGTGTTGCGGCCGTGATTGCGGAAGTCGAACACCAGCAGATCGAACTGCGGCAAGAGGTGCTGCCAGTACGGAAAGTAGGCGTCGGCGGCAAAGCCGTTGCCGTGGCTGAGCAGGAGCCGCACGCCGTCGCGATTGCCGTGGCGGCGCATGCGAATGACGGCGCCGTCGTCGAGGGTGACATCCAGGATCGCGTTGGGAGCGGGAAGCTCGAAGGGCATTGGCGGAGCTAGTTATCCAGCATCGCCACGCAGCGCGTCCAGCCCGCCGACGCCGCTTCGATCTTGACCGGGAAGCAGGCCACCTTGAAGCCGAACGGCGGCAGCCGCTCGAGGTTGGTGAGCTTCTCCATGTGGCAGTAACCGATGTCGCGGCCGGCTTTGTGGCCTTCCCAGATGATGCTGGCGTCGCCGGTCTCGAGAAAGCGCTTGTGGGTGAACGAGAACGGCGCATCCCAGCTCCAGCCGTCGATGCCGGTGACGCGGACGCCCTGCTTGAGCAGATGCAGCGTTGCCTCGCGGCCCATGCCGCAGCCTTTGTCGAGATAATTCGGCGCCCCGTAGAACGCCGAGGCGCCGGTATTGACCAGCACGATGTCGAGCGGCTTGAGCGCGTAACCGATGCGGTCGAGCTCGCGCTGCACGTCGTCGGCGTTGCAGACGTAGCCGTCGGGCTTTTGCCGGAAGTCGAGCTTGACGCCGTCGGAGAAGCACCATTCCAGCGGCACCTGGTCGATCTTGGCCGCCGGCTTGCCGCCGTCCATGGTGCTGGCGTAGTGCCACGGCGCGTCGAGATGGGTGCCGTTGTGGGTGGTAAACGTGATCTGCTCCATCGCCGCGCCTTCGCCGCCGGGCAACTGCTCGGCCTTGAGCCCCGGAAACCAGGCCATGAACTCCCTCGCGCCGTCGGCATGGTCGAGATATTTTATCTTCGGCAGCATGCTGGCTGGGTCCGACGCAATGCCGGCCTTGAGCGCCACCGATAGATCGACGATCCGCATTTTTGTTCTCCTTGCCATTGTGGTCGCGCACGAGCCAGTTGGCGGCATCGCGGCGGCGGTTCTCCGGGCGCTTCGTTTCGGCTAGCATAGTGCCATGGCGGCCATGTTTCGCAATTCCTGTCGCCCGCAACCGCAATGATCCGCGCCGCCATCGTCGGGCTCGGCCGCTGGGGCCGTTCGCTGGTCGCGTCCGTCGCCGGCAACAGCGGCGACATCGTTTTCGTGCGCGGCTATACGCGCACGCCGGCGCGCGCCGAGGATTTCTGTCGCGACAACGGCGTTGCGCTCGCTGCCAGCTACGACGAGATTTTGCGCGATCCAAATATCGACGCCGTGGTGCTGGCGACGCCGCACCGCCAGCATGAGGCGCAAGCGCTCGCCGCCGCGGCGGCGCGAAAGCACATTTTCGTCGAAAAGCCGATCACGCTCGATCTTGCCAGCGCCCGCGTCGTCGTCGATGCCGCGGACAAGGCCGGCGTCGTGCTTGCCGTCGGCCTGGCGCGGCGGTTTCATCCGAGCGTCGCGGCGCTGCGCCAACGCATGCAGGGCGGGGCGCTCGGCAAGGTCGTCGCCATGGTGGCGCAGCACACGACGTCGACCGCGCAATTCGTGCCGCTCGACAATTGGCGCGCGGCGCCCGAGGAGGCGCCGGCCGGCGCGTTCACCGCCGTCGGCGTGCATGCGCTCGATCATATGATCGAATTTGCCGGGCCGGTGCGCGAGGTGCGCTGCGTCACGGCGCGCAACTATCCGGGCCGCTCCGACGACACCACCACGCTGATGCTGCAATTCGCAGGCGGCGCCAGCGGGCTGATTTTCTGTTCGGTGGCGACCGCGACCAATTTCGCCTTCACGATTTACGGCACGCGGGGCCTGGCCGAGATTTCGCGCGCCGACCTGTCGCGATTGCGCTTCGCGCCGGCCTCCACCGTGGCGCCGGCCGGCAGGGTCGTGGCGCCGCCGGACGAGGTCTTCGAGCACGCCGGCTTCGATACCTTGCGGGCGGAACTGACTGCATTCGCCGGTGCGGTCCGCCGCGAAAAGCCGTATCCGGTGCCGATTTCCGACGTGCTGCACGGTATGGCGGTATTCGATGCCATTGTGGAATCGGCAAAAAGCGGCGCCATCGTGGCTGTGTCGGAGATATGACACGCATTTGCACTCTGTTAAGGTTGCGCCCGCGGTCGGCCGGTTCGGTCCGGACCGGACTTGCGAACGGTGCGACTTACAGCTAAAAAGGCGCCATCGAGCTTTTCGGCCGAATGACTTGGCCTTGCAGCGACTGACAGCGCGCCTGACTGACGATCCTTCACCAAAATCTCGAGCTAACCGAGCCGGGCTTTTTTGCGCGGCTCATTTTTGACATGTCTATGAGGAGAGATCCGTGAACAACGGCACCGTGAAATGGTTCAACGCCCAGAAGGGTTATGGCTTTATCCAGCCTGAGGGCGGCGGCAAGGACGTGTTCGTCCATATCAGTGCCGTCGAGCGCGCCGGCCTGCGCGAACTGCGCGAAGGTCAACGCGTTTCCTTCGAGGTGGTGACGGACCGCAAGACCGGTAAGTCGGCCGCGGAAAATCTCAAAGCGCTGTAAGCTCAAGTCGGCGGCGTCGGCCGCAGCATCATAGCCCGGTTCGCCTCGCGCGATCCGGGCTTTTCCATTTTGCCTTGCCCGGATGCGGTTGCGATCGATCCGCGCTACAGCAGCGTCTGCACGATCAGCACGGCGTTGAGCGCCAGCACCACCGCGGTACCGCCGAGCGCCACGATGCGGGTGAGCGGGCGGTCGACGAACCCACCCATCACGTCGCGCCGGCCGGTGAAAAAGATCAACGCGATCATCGGCAGCGGCAGCGCGATGCTCAGGATCACCTGACTGACCACCAGCGCCTGCGTGGCGTTGACGCCGAGCGCCACCACGACGAAGGCCGGCGTCATGGTGACGAGGCGGCGCAGCCAGATCGGGATGCGGAAGCCGACAAAACCCTGCATGATCATCTGGCCGGCCATGGTGCCGACCGTCGACGCCGACACGCCCGAGGCGATCAGCGACAGCAGGAAGATGCCCGCCGCCGCGCCGCCGAGCAGCGGCGTGAGCGTATGGTAGGCGGTCTCGATCTCGGCCACTTCGGGATGGCCGGCGTGGAACGCGCTCGACGCCATCATCACCATGGCGATGTTGACCAAGCCGGCGACGGCGAGCGCGACGATCACTTCGCGGTTGGAATAGCGCAGCACCTTGTGGCGCTCGACGTCGTTGCGCACCGGCACCCGCGATTGCGTCAGCCCGGAATGCAGATAGATGGCGTGCGGCATCACCGTGGCGCCGATGATGCCGACGGCGAGCAGCAGCGCGCCGGAATCGGCGATCTGCGGCGTGACCAGATGATAGGCGGCCGAGGCCCAATCGACCGGCGCGATGAACATCTCGAGCAGATAGCAAAGGCAGATCACGCCGACGATGGCGCCGATGATCAGCTCGAGCGGCCGGAAACCGTAGCCTTCGAACATCAACAAGCCGTAGGTCACGACCGCCGTCACGCCCATGCCGACGACGAGCGGCAGGTGGAACAATAGCGACAAGCCGATGGCGCCGCCGAGGAACTCGGCGACGTCGGTGGCCATGGCGGCAATCTCGCTGACGACCCACATCGCCCACACCACCGGACGGGGGAAATGGTCGCGGCACATCTCCGCAAGATTCTTGCCGGTGACGATGCCGAGCTTGGCCGACAGGCCCTGGAACAGCATGGCGATGACGTTGGCGAGCAGCACCACCCAGAGCAGGCCGTAGCCGTATTTGGCGCCGCCCTGGATGTTGGTGGCGAAGTTGCCCGGGTCCATGTAGGCGATCGACGCCACCACCGCCGGCCCGGCAAAGGCCAGCGACGCGCGCAGCCCGCGGCGCCGGCCGGCCAGCACTTCGCGCGCGGTGGCCAGCGTCTGTTCGGAGAGCGAGGCGGGCGGAGCGGTGGAAGCGGTCGCGCAAAACTCATCGGCGCTGCCAACTCTCGAACCCTTTTGGCAGCCGGCTTGCGGCTTCCGCACTTCCGCAGCATTTACCTGAAAGTGTAACATCAATTACATTTATGGGTGCTGATGCCGCCCCGGTCAATGGCTAAACTCTGTAACCAGGGCTGCACTTTGACATGGCCGATGAAATATGGTCAGCGGTTCCACGCGGTCCCCGCGGCGCCGGTTGGGCCCGGCCCGGTATCGGATCGCGATTTTCTGACCACGATGGCAAAGCTTCCGGCCGAAGGAACGCAGGCGCGCCGCTTCGGCAAGACGCGGACCGAGCAATCGACGGCGTTGCTCGAAGACTACGCCGAGCTGATCGCGGATTTGCTGGCCGGCGAGGGCGAAGCGCGGCCGACCGACATCGCCCGCCGCTTCGGCGTTTCCCACGCCACCGCGATCAAGACGATTTCGCGCCTCAAGCGCGCCGGGCTCGTGGCCGCGCGGCCCTATCGCGGCGTGTTCCTCACCGCGAACGGCCAGGCGCTCGCCGATCGGGTGCGGGTGCGCCATCGCCTCGTGGTCGACGTGCTGCGCGCCCTCGGCGTGCCGCACGAGGCCGCCGAGGCCGACGCCGAAGGCATCGAGCATCACGTCTCGGAAACGACGCTCAAGGCGTTCGCGCAGTTTCTCAAATCGCGGGGCTAGGGGAGGCTTTGCGGCAAGGCCCGAGCGGCGGGCTCCGGCCGCCCGGCTGTTCGCTCTGAAAATTAAGCCGCGTGCTCGGTCAGCGCGTCGACGATGCCGTCGACGATCTCCTCGACCAGGGTTTTGTCGTCGCCCTCGCCCATGACGCGGATCACCGGCTCGGTGCCGGACGGACGGACCAGCAGGCGGCCGTGGCCGTTGAGGCGCTGCTCGGCGCTGGCGATGGCCGAGCGCACCTTCGAGTTCTCCAGCGGCTTGCCGCGGTAGCGCACGCTCTTGAGGATCTGCGGCAGCGCCTCGAAGCGGTGGCAGGCTTCCGACACCGGCTTGCCGATCTTCTTGACCACCGCCAGCACCTGCAGCGCGGCGACGAAGCCGTCGCCGGTCGTGGTGTAGTCCGACAGGATAATGTGGCCGGACGACTCGCCGCCGACATTGAAGCCGTGCTGGCGCATGTGCTCGAGCACGTAGCGGTCGCCGACCGGCGTGCGCACCAGCGACAGCTTGAGATTTTGCAGATGGCGTTCCAGGCCGAGATTCGACATCACGGTGGCGACCACGCCGGGCTGCGCCAGCCGGCCGTCGTCGCGCCAGCTCTCGGCGATGACCGCGAGCAACTGGTCGCCGTCGATGATGTGGCCGCGCTCGTCGGCGATCACCACGCGGTCGGCGTCGCCGTCGAGCGCGATGCCGATGTCGGCGCGCATCTCGCGCACCTTGCGGCTGAGCGCCTCGGGGACGGTCGAGCCGCAATCGCGGTTGATGTTGAAGCCGTCCGGCTCGACGCCGATCGCCACGACGTCGGCGCCGAGCTCCCACAGCGCGTCAGGCGCGACGCGGTAGGCGGCGCCATTGGCGCAGTCGATGACGACGCGCAGGCCTTCGAGCGACATGTTGCGCGGCAGCGTGCGCTTGGCGAATTCGATGTAGCGGTCGTGCACGCCGTCGATGCGCTTGGCGCGGCCGAGGTCCATGCTCTTGGCCAGGAGCTTGGTGACGCCGGTGTCGATCAGCCGCTCGATGCCTTGCTCGACCTCGTCGCTGAGCTTGTAGCCGTCCGGTCCGAATAGCTTTATGCCGTTGTCGTCGAACGGATTGTGCGAAGCGGAGATCATGACGCCGAGGTCGGCGCGCATCGAGCGCGTCAGCATGGCGACCGCCGGCGTCGGCATCGGGCCGAGCAGCAGCACGTCCATGCCGACCGAGGTGAAGCCGGCGACCAGCGCGGTTTCGATCATGTAGCCGGAGAGGCGGGTATCCTTGCCCACCACCACGCGGTGGCGATGTTCGCCGCGGCGGAAGGTCAGCCCGGCGGCCTGGCCCACTTTGAGGGCCAATTCCGGAGTGATGACGCCGTTGGCACGGCCGCGAATGCCATCGGTGCCGAAATACTTACGAACCATACCAGAAATCCCGCCGACAGGCCTGTCCCGGCGAGGATATTACCCCGGTCGCGCTGTCGTCCGCTTCAAAAAATATTCGACATTCTTACCGGCGCGGCACATCGCGGGTTCACCATGGCGGGTTTACCATGCCGCCGCGAAAGCGCTTGGGATTTCAGCGGCCTACGGGCCTAGCTGCGGCGCCGGTCGTAGGGGCTTGGCGGCGGCTGGGTGACGGAAACCGGGTCCGAGCCCGGAAAGCTGTCCTCGAGCCCGCGGTCGAGCGCGTCGTCGAGCCGCTTCTTGCGGTCCAATTCGAGCTCCCGCCGCAGCTTGGTGTCGTCGCCGACGCGGTCGTCGTCGAAATCGTCGTCGTCAGGTCGGAACGAGCGATGCCTGTCCATCTTGCCGCCTTCCGTGTCCGATCTCCCCGTCGTCCATGGCAGACAACGCCCGGGCAGACAACACCCGGCGGGCGCCGGCGGTTCCGCCGCCGCGAGGCTGCCGGAACCGCGGCCGCTTTGTGCTATCAAAGGCCGGTCAAGAGCCGGGAACTCTCCCTATGAAGACCATGACCTGCATCGCCGATCTGCGGCAGACCTATCACCGCAAGGTGCCGCGCGCTTTCGTCGACTACTGCGAATCGGGCTCCTATGCCGAGGAGACGCTGCGCGCCAACCGCGCCGATCTCGAGCGCATCAAGCTGCGCCAGCGCATCCTGCACGACGTGGCAGGCCGCTCGACCAGGACCGCGCTGCTCGGCGAGCAGCTCGCGCTGCCGCTGGCGCTGGCGCCGGTCGGGCTGACCGGCATGCAGCACGGCGACGGCGAAATTCACGCCTGCCGCGCCGCCCAGGCCGCCGGCATCCCCTACACGCTGTCGACCATGTCGATCTGCTCGATCGAGGACGTTGCCGCCGCGGTGGCAAAACCGTTCTGGTTCCAGCTCTACGTCATGAAGGATCGCGGCTATATCCGCGCGCTGATCGAGCGCGCCGCCGCGGCGAAATGCAGCGCGCTGGTGCTGACCGTCGATCTGCAGGTCATCGGACAGCGTCATCGCGACATCAAGAACGGCATGACGGTGCCGCCGGAAATCCGCCTCGGAAACCTGGTCGATATCGCCACCAAGCCGGCCTGGGCGCTCGGCGTGCTGCGCGGCCGGCGCAAGACCTTCGGCAACATCGCCGGCCATTATCCCGGCATGAGCAACGTCACCGTGCTGTCGAAATGGATCGCCGAGCAATTCGACCCGACGCTGAGCTGGAAGGACGTCGAGTGGATCAAGAGCCTGTGGCCGGGCAAGCTGATCCTCAAGGGCATCCTCGACGTCGAGGATGCGCGCATTGCCGCCAAGACCGGCGCCGCGGCGATCGTGGTGTCCAACCACGGCGGCCGCCAGCTCGACGGCGCGGCGTCGTCGATCGCCATGCTGCCGCCGATCGCGGATGCGGTCGGCGCCGAGCTTGAAGTCATGTTCGACGGCGGCATCCGCTCCGGCCAGGATCTGATGCGCGCGCTGGCGCTCGGCGCGCGGGCCGGCATGAGCGGCCGCGCCTACATCTACGGCCTCGGCGCCGGCGGCGAAGCCGGCGTGGCGCGGGCGATCGAGATCATCAAGAACGAGCTCGATACCTCGATGGCGCTGTGCGGCGTCACGAGCATCGGCGAGATCAATCGCAGAGTCATAGCGGCGCTGTGATTCCTTCCTCCACCGCGAAAGCGGGGGAGGGGCCGCCGGCTTCGTCGCTAGCTTAATCGTCGAAGGTTGAGCTCGCCGCCCGCGCCCCCGATTCAGCACAGTGAACGAAAACTTGGGCGTAAAGCGACGCCGCCGGCGTGTAACCCACCGATGGACCGCCGGTGGGTTACGCCGCTTCGCGGCCAACCCACCCGGCATCGTTCGCTTACCGCGGCACCACGCCGTCGCGGCCGACGTTGATGCGGCTGATGGTATAGCTGCCGTCGGGCTGCTTCGCCGCGGCCAGCACCGAAAACGCGACGCCCGGCTTGAGCGCGCCGGTGTCGGCGACCTCGTAACGCACCACCGGCACATTCGGCCCGACGAGGATTTTCTGCTCGCCCTCTTTGTACTTGACGGTGACGACCGGGCCGTCGACGCCGCTCACCGTGGCGCCGACCGTGCCGTTGGTCATGGTCGAGTTCGGCGCGCCGTCCCACGGCCGAAAACCTTCGCCGGTGCCGCGCATCGACTCGGCGAAGATATGCACCTCGATGGCTTTTTGCGAACCGTCGGGCTGCGGCATGGCTCCGCTGCCGATGAAATCGCCCGCCTTGACGTCGGCCAGCGACGCTTTCACGACGCCGACCACCAGCAGCTTGTCGGCGAGGTTGAGCTTGAGCGCCTCGCCCTTGTCGGACTTCGCCGTCACCGTGTTGCCGTCGACCTTGTCGATGACGCCGCGCAGCCGCACGGTTTGCGGGGCTTGCGCCAGCGCCATCGTCGCCGCCAATGCGGCGACGATGGCAAGCCCGGCGCGGATTGCTGCGGTTTTCATGTCAGGCTCCGCATTGGCCGCTCACATCGGCGGATCGACGCCCCCGCTGCCTACCGTGGCGCCCGGCGCTTCCAGCGTGCCGTCGGGCAATTTCTTCGCGGCGACGATGAAGATTTTCGCCCCCGGCTTGACGTCGGCCGCCGATCCGGGCGCGAACATCACGACCTTGACGTTGTCCGGCACGATGAAGGTCTTTTCGCCGTCCTTGTATTTGAGCACCAGCTTCTTGCCGTCGGAGACCGCGACTTCGCTGTCGACGTTGGCGTTGGTCATGGTCGAGTTGGGCATCAGGTCCCATGGCCGATGGCCTTCGCCGGTGCCGCGTGCGGCCTCGGGGAAGATGTGGATTTCGACCGCTTTCTGGGTGCCGTCCGGTTGCGGCATGGCGGTGATGCCGACGAACAGGCCCTGCCTGACGTCGGCCACCGTCTTGCCGACCACGGTGCGGATCTGGGCGTTGTCGGCGAGCTTGATCTTCAGGTCGGCGCCGTCGCGCGCCTTCACGGTCAGCGTCTGGCCGGCGACGTTTTCGATGGTGCCGCGCACGCGCACCGTGTCCGGTGCCTGCGCCGGCGCCGCGGTCGCCGCCATCGCGGCGGCGGCGGCGACGAGCGCCGCACTCAATACCGTCCTTCTCATCTCACGCTCCTCGATTTGAAATGCTTCAGCGCCAGACGCCGACATCGCCGAAGGCGACGTTCGGCGCTTCCAGCGTGCCGTCGTCGAGCTTCTTCGCCGCGGCGACGAAAATCTTCTGGCCGGCCTTGAGGTCGCTCGCCGCCGCCTTCTTATAGGTGACGATGACGGTCGACGGCGTCACCAGCACCTTCTTGTCGCCGTCCTTGTATTTCACCGTGACGGTCTGGCCGTCGGTGCTCTTCACCTGCTCGGCGACGGTGGCGTTGGTCATGGTCGAGTTGGGCTCGAGGTCCCAGGGCCGAAAGCCCTCGGCGACGCCGCGCATCGCCTCGGGGAAGATCAAGATCGCCACCGCCTTCTGGCTGCCGTCGGGCTGCGGCATGGCGGTCACGGCGATGTAGGAATTATCCTTGATGTCGGCGAGCGTCACCGGCACCACTTCGTTGACCGGCGCATTGTCGGCGAGCTTGATCTTCATCTCGGCGCCGTCGCGCGCTTTCGCCGTCAGCAGCGGCGCGTTGACGCTTTCGAGCGTGGCGCGGACGCGCACCATCTGCGGCGCCTGGGCCGCGGCATAGGTCGCGGCCAGAACCACGGCGGCGGCGCTTACGGCCAACGTCCTGCGTGTCATGATCGTCATCGATATCCTCCCAAGGGGCTGCCGGTTCGCGCCACGGGCCGTGGCGGCTGGCTTTTGAAACCCCGAAACGACCTACGTTATTCCTGCACCTCAGGCGGCGGAAGGGCCGAGATCGGCCTCGACTGCGGCGCGCAATTGCGGCGTCACCTCGGGCTTGCGGCCGAACCAGAGCGTAAAGCCGCGGACCGCCTGGTGCAGCAGCATGCCGAGCCCGTCGGCCGTGCGCAGCCCGCGGGCCTGCGCCGCCCGCAGCAGCGGCGTGATCAGCGGCACATAAACGAGATCGGCGACAATGGCGTGACCGGGCAGGCGTCCGATATCGGCCGGCAGTTCCGGCTGGCCGGCCATGCCGAGCGTCGTGGTGTTGACCAACAGCCCGGCATCGCCGAGCAGGTCGTTCAAGGCGTCCCACGGCGCCGCCTGCACCGGCTTGCCGAGCAGCGCGTGCAAGTTTTTGGCGCGATGCTCGGTGCGGTTGACGACGGTGATGCGGCGGGTTTTGCGCGTCAACAGCCCATGGACCACGGCGCGCGCCGCGCCGCCGGCGCCGACCACCACCGCGTGATCGAGGCCGTCGTTCCAGCCCGGCGCGCCGGCATCGAGATTGTCCAAGAAACCCTCGACGTCGGTATTGGTCGAGCGCAGAAAGCCGTCGTCGTCGATCCACAGCGTATTGGCGGCGCCGACGGCGCTGGCGCGATCGTCGGGCAGGGTGAATTCCAGCACCGCTTCCTTGTGCGGCACGGTGACGTTGGCGCCGACATAGCCGCGCGCGGCGAGCGACTGCACGAAGCTGCCGAAATGCTCCGGCGCCACCGCCTCGCGGCGGTATGCGCCGGCAATGCCGTAAGCTTTCAGCCAATAGTTATGGATGATGGGCGAACGCGAATGGTCGACCGGCCAGCCGACGATGCAGGCGGCGGGCGCAGTCGCCGTCATGCCGACCGCATCTGATTTCCGCGCATTCCCGCGACGGCGGGAATCCAGCGACCGGGCCGGCGATGGTGCGGCTGCCTCGTCACGCCTCATCCACCACGGTGTTGCGCAGCACGCCGATCGTGGGGCACTCGACCTCGATGGTGTCGCCGGGCTTCAGCCACACCGGCGGATCGGCCTTCGGGCCCTTCTTCACCGGCGTGCCGGTGCAGATCACGTCGCCGGCCTTCAAGGTCATGAAGGTCGTGGTGTAGGCGATGATGTCGGCGAACGAGAAGATCATGCTCGCCGTGGTGTCGTCCTGGGTCACTTCGCCGTTCTTGCGCACGGTCAGATGCAGCGGCTGCGACAGGTCGAACTCGGTCTCGATCCACGGCCCGATGCCGCCGGTCGAGTCGAAATTCTTGCCCTGGGTGACGTTGAACTGGCCGTGCCGGGTCCAGTCGCGGATGGTGCCTTCGTTGGCGAGCGTGATGCCGGCGACGCAGCCGAGCGCCGCGTCCTTGGCCACGTGCTTGCAGTCGCGGCCGATGACGATGGCGATCTCGCCTTCGTAGTCGAGCTGCTCGGAGATTTTCGGCCGCACCAGATGCTGGCCGGAGCCGACCATCGAGTTCGGCGCGCGATAGAACATGCTCGGATATTTTGGATTGTTGGTGACGTTATAGTCGGCGCCACGGTTGGCGTAATTGATGCCGATGCAGAGGATCTTTTCCGGCGCCAGCAGCGGCGGCAGCAGCTCGACCTCGCCGAACGGCACGTCGGGCCGCACGCCGGCGGCGGCGGATTTCGCCTCGTCGAGCGCCTGCGCCCGGAATACGTCGACCAGCGTTGGATAGCGGGCGAGCCGCGAGCGCAGATCGACGATGCCCTCGCCGACCACCGCGCCGAAACTCGGCCGGCCGCGCAGACTGTAGCTTGCCAGGCGCATACGCCCTCTCCCTCACTGCATGGCTTCGGCCCGATGTGTTAAAAGTCATCCCCGCAACCGTCAACGGCCAAAACAGACTTAAGCCGATGCCCGTCCGCGATCCGGTTTTCGACCCGCCGTTCAACGTGGTACGCGCCAGCCACGTCGAGCTCGGCGTGCGCGACCTCAAACGCTCGCGCGCCTTTTATGTCGATTGCCTCGGGCTGCTGGTCGGCGACGAGAGCGACGATGCGCTCTACCTGCGCGGCGTCGAGGAGCGCAACCATCACTCGATCGTGCTGCGACGGTCGCGCGAGGCCGACGTCCGCGCGCTCGGCTTCAAGCTTGCCAGCGAAGCGGACCTCGACCGCGCCGCGTCGTGGTTCGCCCGCCGCAACCTGCCGACGTCGTTTCCCGACGTGCCGTATCAGGGCCGCACCTTGCGCACCGCGGACGTTTTCGGCACGCCGCTCGATCTCTATGCGCGGATGGAGCAGGCGCCATCGATGCTGCAGAAATACGCCGCCTATCGGGGCGCCCGCATCCAGCGCATCGACCATCTCAACTGCTTCACGCCGGACGTGCAGGGCGCTTACGACTTCTATGCCGAGCTTGGCTTCCGCCTCACCGAATATTCCGAGACCGACGGCGCCGATCCGAAGCTGTGGGCGGTGTGGCTGCAGCGCAAGGGCAACGTCCACGACCTCGCCTTCACCAACGGCTCGGGCCCCAGGCTGCATCACGTCGGGGTATGGACCGCGAGCGTGCTCGACATCATCCACATCTGCGACGTGATGGCGACGTCCGGCTATCTCGCCAACATGGAGCGCGGCCCTGGCCGCCACGGCATCTCCAACGCCTTCTTTCTCTACGTCCGCGATCCCGACGGCCATCGCATCGAGCTGTTCACCTCCGACTATCTCACCGTCGATCCCGACCATGCGCCGATCCGCTGGTCGCTGACCGACCCCCAGCGCCAGACGCTGTGGGGCCACCCGGCGCCGGCCTCTTGGTTCGAGCAAGGCTCGCTCTTCACCGGCGTCGCGCCGCGTCTGCCGACGCTGGCGGCGCAGCCCATCGTGGCGCACTGATATGAAACTCGACCGCACCGCTCGCGGCTCCCTTGTAAGTCACGAATCACCGCTGGGGTTAGACTGAGCACAGCGGTGGCGGGCGATAGACCGACGCGACCTAGGGACACCAAGCCCGTGGGAGAGCGCGGGTATTCGCCCGCCGTTCCATCGAACCCGAACAGTCGCTTGGGCCGCACAGCGAGCCCGTTTGCGCAAGGAAGGGATCAGATGGACGCCATTG
>JASHQO010000045.1 GCA_030039105.1 Xanthobacteraceae bacterium | reverse complement strand
CTCGAGTGCGATGCCGACGCGGGAGAGACCGTGGGGCAGATCGAAAATGTCGCCGAACTGCCGATTCCAGCAGACCAGGTTGAGGTCCTTGTCGAACACGGCGATGCCCTGGCCGACGTGGTCGAGGGCGGTCTGCAGGATTTCCCGGTTGTAGTGGATCGCCGCATTGGCGTCGTCGAGCAGCTTTAGCGCATCCTTGGTCGAAACCGTTCGCTTGCGCAGCAGCAACGACAGCACCAGCCGCGACGAAGCGGCGCCGATCGCCGATGCCAGCAGATATTCGCCGTATTGCAGCAACTGGAAATCCGCTTCCGCCGCCGGCTCGAGGCCGATGCGGCGCGACGCCGCGAAGCTGGCGAAGGACTCCCGCGTGCGCTCTTGGCCCAGATAGCGCGCCACCGTGGCGATCAGATCCTCGACGGTGACGGACGCCCGCCGCAGCCGAAAGCTCGGCGTCATCGGCGCCAACGCCAAGGTCGACGGCACGAACAAGTCGGCCTGCACCCGCTCGATCGACGTCGGGCGGCGGGTCAACGAGCAGCCAACATAGAAGGCGATGTTGACGGCGAGGCTGAGCAGCACGCCGTGCAGCAGCGGCGGCAGATCGAGGCCGAATACGGCTTGCGGCCGCAGATAGGCCAGACCCCACGGCCCCTCGGTCAGGATACGGGCGCTGACGATGCCGGCATCGGAGATGCTCGGCAGCAACAGCGTATAGCCCCAGACCAGGATGCCGGCGGTCATGCCGGCGATGGCGCCGCGCGCCGTGCCGCGCGGCCAGACGAGGCCGCCGAAAAACGCCGGCGCCAACTGGGCGACAGCGGCCATCGACAGGAGCCCGATGGCGGCAAGCTGGGCGTCGCCGGCCGAGCGGTAATAGACGTAGGCCAGCAGCAGGATGACGAAGATGGCGACGCGGCGCGTCGTCAGCAGCCAGGCCGCGGCATCGCCCGTCGGCGGCGGCAGCGCACTCCGCTGCTTGAGCATCAGCGGCACCACCAGGTCGTTCGACACCATGATCGCCAGCGCCACCGATTCGACGATCACCATGGCGGTGGCCGCCGACAGGCCGCCGACGAACGCGATCAGCGTCATCAGCTCGGAATGGGCCGACAGCGGCAGCGCCAGCACGAACATGTCGCTGTCGACCCGTCCGGTCTGAAACGTCAGCAGGCCGGCCATGGCGATCGGCAGCACGAACAGATTGATCAGCACCAGATAGAGCGGGAACAGCCACGCCGCGCGGCGGACTTCGGCCTCGCCGTGGTTCTCGACGACGGTGACGTGGAATTGCCGCGGCAGCATGATGATGGCGAACAGCGACAGCACCGTCATGGCGCCGAAGCTGCCGAGCTGCGGCGTCCGCGTCAGCACCGTGGCCGTATCGGCCTGGCGCAGCGCGCTGGACAACAGCGCCAGCGGGCCGTGGAACATGACGAAGGTGACGAAGATGCCGACGGTCAGGAAGCCAACAAGCTTGACGATGGATTCGGTCGCCACCGCCAACATCAGGCCGTCCTGATGCTCGGTGGCGTCGGTGTGGCGGGTGCCGAACAGCACCGCGAAGGCCGCCATCAGGAGCGCGACGAACAGCGCGCTGTCGCCGACCAAGGGCTGCGCGCCGTCCGGATAGGCCTGCGCCAGGATGGTGCCGACCGACGACGCCACCGCTTTAAGCTGCAGCGCGATATAGGGGACCATGCCGACGATGGCGATCAGCGCCACGGTCGCCGCCACCGCCTGGCTCTTGCCGTAGCGCGCCGCGATCAAGTCGGCGATCGAGGTGATGTTCTGGCCCTTGGCGAGGCGGACGATACGGACGATCAGCGGAAAGCCGAGCCCGATCATCACCATCGGACCGATATAGATGGCGAGAAAGTCGAAGCCGGCGCGGGACGCGAGGCCGACGGAGCCGAAAAACGTCCACGACGTGCAATAGATCGCCAGCGACAGCGGGTAGATCAGAAGTCGCGACGTGGCGCCGCGGGCGAGCTTGCGCTTGCGGTCGCCGTAGCTCGCCACCAAAAACAAAAAGCCGATATAGGCGAGCGCGATGGCGACGACGACCCAGCCCTGCAACATGGCCTTACCCCAAACGTCCCGACCCGCAGCGCTTTTGTTGCTGTAACGTCACATTTTTCCGCCGCTATGTCCACGTCCGCCCGTCGCTTGCGCTCGCGATAACGGCGCGTTGACGGCCCGGGCGGCAGCGGGCATTCATGGCAGGTCTATGGTTTCTGCCCTGCCCGCGCGGCGCATCCTGATCGAAACGGCCGAGACGCTTGCGATCGCGCTCGGCGGCGGGTTGCTCTTTGCCTATCTGGAACTGCCGGCCGGGCTGGTGTCCGGCTCGGTGCTCGCCGTGGCGACCGCGGCGCTGCTCGGCCGGCCGGTCCGGCTGCCGCTGCTGCTTGCCCGCATCTGCTACGTCGTCGTCGGCATCCTGCTCGGCGCCGTGGTCACGCCCGAGACGCTGCGCGGCGTCACCACGTGGCCGGTCAGCATCGCGCTGATGATGCTGTGCTCGGTGGCGTTGATGCTGGCGACGTCGAGCTATCTGCGCATCGTGCACCGCTGGGATCCGCTGTCGGCGCTGCTCGGCGCGAGCCCCGGCGCCATGGCGCAGGTGATCGCGCTAGGATCGGAACTGGGTGGCGACCTGCGCGCCATCGCCATCGTGCAGACCGTGCGCGTGCTGTTGATCGTCCTCGGCCTGCCGAACGGGCTGGCGCTATTCGGCTTCGTGGTGCCGGCAGTCGCGGCGGCGCGCGGGCCCGCAGATGTTTCCGTGCTCGGCCAGATGATCCTGCTGGTCGCGGTCGCGACCGGCTTCGCGATCGCTTTTTTGTATTTGCGCTTTCCCGGCGGACTGATGTTCGGCGCGCTGACCGGCTCGGCGCTGCTGCACGGCACCGGCTACGTCCATGCCGTGCTGCCGTGGTGGATCGGCTCGAGCTCGGTGATCACGCTGGGCGCGCTGGTCGGCTC
>JASHQO010000528.1 GCA_030039105.1 Xanthobacteraceae bacterium | reverse complement strand
GGTCGACGGCGACTTCGCCTGGAAGGTTGCTGACGAAAATGCCGCGGCCGGCATGTGCTACACCTCGGGCACCACCGGCAATCCGAAGGGCGTGCTCTATTCGCACCGCTCCAACGTGCTGCATTCCATGATGGCGGCGCAGCCGGATGCCATGGGGCTCGCCTCCAGAGACATTATTCTCCCCGTGGTGCCGATGTTCCACGCCAATTGCTGGGGCCTGGCGCTGACCTCGCCGCTGGTCGGCGGCGCCATGGTGATGCCGGGCCAAAAGCTCGACGGTGCCTCGATCTACGAACTGCTCGACACCTACCGCGTCAGCTTCACCGCCGCGGTACCGACGGTGTGGCTGATGCTGCTGCAGCATCTCGAGGCCAATAATCTGAAACTGCCGTACTTGAAAAAAGTGGTGATCGGCGGCTCGGCCTGCCCACGCGCCATGACGCAGAAATTCCAGGACGAGTACGGCGTCGAGGTGCTGCAAGCCTGGGGCATGACCGAGATGAGTCCGCTCGGCACGCTCGGCTCGATCAAGCCGGAATACGCGTCGCTTACCGGCGACGCCAAGCTCGACGTGCAGGTGAAGCAGGGCCATCCGCCGTTCGGCGTCGACATGAAGATCGAGGACGACCGGGGGCGCGAGCTGCCGCGCGACGGCAAGACGTTCGGCCGGCTCAAAGTGCGCGGGCCGTCGGTGGCGCGCGCCTACTTCAAGGACGACGCCAACATCCTCGATGCGCAAGGCTTCTTCGACACCGGCGACGTCGCCACCCTGGACCGCTACGGCTACATGCAGATCACCGACCGTTCCAAGGACGTGATCAAATCCGGCGGCGAGTGGATCTCCTCGATCGAATTGGAAAACCTCGCGGTCGGCCATCCCAAAGTGGCGGAAGCCGCCGTCATCGGCGTGCGCCATCCGCGCTGGGACGAACGGCCGCTCTTGGTCATCGTGCTCAAGCAAGGCCAGACGGCGACCAAGGCCGAGCTGCTCGCATTCCTCGACGGCAAAGTCGCCAAATGGTGGCTGCCCGACGACGTCGCCTTCGTCGGCGAAATTCCGCACACCGCCACCGGCAAGATTCAAAAGCTCGCGCTGCGCGAGCAGTTCAAGGATTATGTGCTGCCGACGGCTGCGGCGGCGGCCGGCTAAACACGCGGCAATCGGCGCTTTGAGGCAACGACGACAACGCTCCGTTCCCGCGATTTCGATTCCCGCTCGGCGCAAGGCAGATTCCCCATTGCGCATAACGGGTTAACGGGCCCGTGCCGGAACCGTCATTTCACACAAAGAAACAAGTATTTAGCTAAATTGCTCAGATTGCGGGCAGCACAGAGTTCCGGCGCAAAGATTATGCAGAATTGCTGCGCCGCACAATGACCATATTTGGCCTGTCTTAGCGCGGTCGGCTCAAGAACAACGAGCCGCTTCACCCATCCCATCAACAACTGAATAGGGTACTCATGGCTCGCAATAGCCTGAAGAAGCTTTTCATACTGACCGCTCTATTTGCCTCTACTATCGCAATACCGATGACTGCATCGGCGCAAAGCGGAATAGCGTCGGTCTATTCCGGGGAGCGCACCGCCAGTGGGGAATACGCGCGGGCCGGCGGCCTGACCGCGGCCCACCGCACCCTGCCGTTCGGCACGATGGTGCGGGTCACCAATCATTCCAACGGCCGCTCCGTCATGGTGCGGATCAACGATCGCGGGCCGTTCGTGAGGGGCCGCATCATCGACCTGACGCCGGCCGCGGCCCGTGCCATCGGCATGGACGGCCTCGCCAACGTCGAGGTCGACGTGGTCGGCCGGAGTTGACGCGCATCGGACCGGCAACAGCGGGGGGCCGACGATGGCCTCCCGCTTTTCATTTCCGCCGCCACAACTTTCGTCAAAATTGTTCCGGTCGGTTAACCTTCTTGGCGCCCACCCATTCCGCGTTCCGTAAGACTTCGGCGCTATACCGCAGGCTGGAATTTTGGCATTCGGCCAATATCGCGTCATGGACCAGGACCGCCGCAGCATTGCCCGCACCCGCATCTCGCGCAGCGCCAAGATCATTGCGCCGCGCGGCGCGGAGTTCATTCACTGCACGGTGCAGAACATCACCAACGGCGGCGCCTGCCTGAAGGTGGCGAGCACCGACGACATGCCGGAGACCTTCGAGCTGACGTTCGAGCAAGGCCACACGCGGCGTGCCTGCCGCGTGGTGTGGCGCACCAACGAGAAGCTCGGCGTCGCGTTCGAGCGCAATTAAAATTCCGCCACCGCGTTCAGCATGCGCTCGATGTCCTCGGGCCGCGACAGGCGGTGATCGCCATCCTTGACCAGGGTCAGCACCACGTCGTCGCTGGCGAGCCGCGAGGTGAGCTCGACCGCGTGCCGCCACGGCACGTCGGCATCCTCGACGCCTTGCAGGATGCGCACCGGACAGCCGGTCTCGATCATGCCGCCGAGCAGCAGGTGATTGCGGCCGTCGTCGATGAGCTGCCGGGTCACGCGATAAGGCTCCGCCGAATATTGCGACGGCCGCGCCCACACGCCGGTCTCCGCCAGCTCGCGCTTGATCTCGGGCGTAAAGCGTTTCCACATCAGCTCCTCGGTGAAATCCACCGCCGGCGCGATCAGCACCATGCCGGCGATGGAGGCGTTCCCCACCCGGCCCTGCTGTGCCGGCGGAGAAAGGTTGCGAGGTGGCCGCCGCTTGAGCGCGCGCGCTAGCAACAGCGCCAGCCAGCCGCCCATGGAGGAGCCGAGCAAAATCTGCGGGCCGCGGCAGAAGGCGTCGAACACCGCAAGGCTGTCGGCGAGCCAGCGCCCGATGGTGCCGTCGGTGAATGCGCCTTCGGATTCGCCGTGGCCGGAATAGTCGAAGCGAACGCAGGCGCGGCCACGAGCCTCGGCCCAGTCGGCGAGCGCGACGGCCTTGGTGCCCTTCATGTCGGAGTTATAGCCGCCGAGCCAAAACAGGCCGGGCGGTGCGCCGGCTTGCGCGCGCACGGCGATGCCGCGCCGCCCGGCGCCTTCGCCAATGTGCAGGAATTTCAGGCTGTTATCGTTCATCAGCAGCACAATCCATTTTCCCCCGCAGCGACGTGCATTTCGCGCCACACGGTCAGGGAATATCAATCACATCGTCGGCGCAAACATGCATTGTCGTTGACTTATGCCCGGAAAATCTCGATTCTGTGCGTTCGTTGCAACAACTCGAGGAGTCAAAGCCCATTCGTCGCCCCATTAGAGCCGCGCAGCCCGCCGCCAAGGAGGGTCCGCGCATCAACGAGGAGATCCGCGTCCGCGAGGTCCAACTCATCGACAAAGACGGCGCCAACAAGGGCGTCACCGACATCAACGCCGCGATCGCCCTGGCCCAGGAGGCCGGGCTCGACTTGGTCGAGATAGCGCCGAATTCATCGCCGCCGGTCGCAAAAATTCTCGATTACGGCAAATACAAATATCAAGCACAGAAAAAAGCCGCCGAGGCGCGCAAGAAGCAGAAGGTCGTCGAGATCAAGGAGATCAAGCTGCGGCCGATGATCGACGATCACGATTACGACGTGAAAATGCGGTCGATCCAGCGCTTCTTCCAGGAAGGCGACAAGGTCAAGGTGACATTGCGGTTTCGCGGCCGCGAAATGGCGCACCAGGAGCTGGGCTACAAGCTCCTCGACCGGGTCAGGGACGACACCGCCAAGATCGCCAAGATCGAGCAGGAGCCGCGCTTCGAGGGCCGGCAAGTGGTGATGGTGCTGGCGCCGCGCTGAGCGGCGCTCTCACGGCACTGTTTCCCGGATGCGATGCAGCACGAAGTGGTGCATCGCCGGTCCGGGATCGCCGCCGGCTCCGCGCTTGTAACGATTTGCAATAGCCGCCCCGCTCTGCCATAACCGCGCCCTCTCGCCGCCCGGCCAGTCAGGGCTGCCGTGGCGGCGACGTGCACCAAGCACACCCGCTCATTTGACGAGCATTTTCGGGTCGCCAAGCGTTCGCGCTGGCACCCCCCAGGAGAGCCAAATGCCCAAGATCAAGACCAAGTCGGGCGCCAAGAAGCGCTTCAAGGTGACCGCGGGAGGCAAGGTCCTCTATCAGCAGTCGCACAAGCGCCACGGCATGATCAAGCGCACCAAGAAGCAGATCCGCCAGCTACGCGGCACCAACGTGCTGTTCAAGAGCGACGGCGACAAAGTCAAAAAGTACTTTTTGCCGAATGGCTGACTTCGCCGTCTCCCGCCAGCGGGAGACCAAGCGTTTTGTTCCGGCGTTCTGCGACCTTTCACAGGAGATCGACCATGGCTCGCGTCAAGCGCGGCGTCACATCCCATGCCAAGCACAAGAAAGTGCTGAAGGCCGCCAAGGGCTATTACGGCCGGCGCAAGAACACCATCCGCATCGCCAAGCAGGCGGTGGAGAAGGCGAACCAATACGCCTTCCGCGACCGCAAGCGGAGGAAGCACACGTTCCGC
>JASHQO010000527.1 GCA_030039105.1 Xanthobacteraceae bacterium | reverse complement strand
CGTCAACGCCCGCATCCGCAGTTCGTCGGTGACCATCTTCAGCCGCGACAGCGAGCGCACCCGGGCGGTCAGCGCCAATTCCGGAATCGGCTTGGTAAGAAAATCATCGGCGCCGGCTTCGAGCCCACGCACCTTGTCGGATGGCTGGTCGAGGGCAGTCACCATGACCACCGGAATGTGGTGGGTCGCGGTGCTGCTTTTCAGGCGCCGGCACACTTCGAAGCCGTCCATGTCCGGCATCATCACGTCGAGTAGCACCAGATCGCACTCGGAACGCTCGCAGATCGCCAACGCCTCCTTGCCGCTCATGGCGGTGACGACGTCGAAATACTCAGCCGACAACCGCGCTTCGAGCAGCTTCACGTTGGCGGGCACGTCGTCGACGACAAGAACGCGGGCGGTCATTGCATGTCTCTTACGGATTGCCCAGGAAGTGACGCACGGTTTCGATGAACTTTCCGACCGAGATCGGCTTCGACAGGTAGGCTTCACAACCGCCCTCGCGGATGCGCTCCTCGTCGCCCTTCATAGCAAAGGCGGTGACGGCGACCACCGGAATGCGGCGCAGGTCCTGGTCGTCCTTGAGCCACTTGGTGACTTCGAGACCGGATACTTCGGGTAGCTGGATATCCATAAGGATCAAGTCGGGACGATGCTTGCGGGCAAGGTCGAGTGCTTCGATGCCGTTGCGGGTGCCGACGGTCGAATAGCCGTGCGCTTCCAACAGATCGTGGAAGAGCTTCATATTGAGCTCGTTGTCCTCCACAATCAGGACAGTTTTGGCCATCCCCGATCCTTTGGCTGCCCCAGCCTGGTCTAACGCAGGACGCACGGATCCGCGACAGATGCGCCGCTGCCGATTTGTGGCGTCAACGTAGTCCCGATTTCTTACGGAAAGGCAAATGGAACCGCATGAAAAGGACCTCCCCCGCCGCGCGCGAAGCCGCGGAAATGCTGGCGATTCAGGCACTTTCCTTCATCGCCGAGGAGCCGGAGAGGCTCGGTGCCTTTCTCGACGCAACCGGGCTTACGGTCGAGCGCTTACGTGAGTCGGCAAGCACCCCCGGCTTTCTCGCTGGCGTCCTGGAGCATATGCTCGCCGACGAGTCCTTGTTGCTGCCGTTTGCCGCGGGAGCCGGCGTCGATCCGACCGAGATTGCGCGGGCCCGCAGCACGCTCGGCAGCCGCTGAAAACGCGATATTCCTTGAAAGGGCCGCGTCGTGAAGCCTGGCTTCTGCCGCGACTGTCTTGCCGATTGCACGCTGCAGGCGATACGCTGCCAAAAATGCGGCTCGCCCCGCCTCATTCGCCATGACGAGCTTGCGACATTGTCGATCGCCCACGTCGACTGCGACGCGTTCTACGCCACCATCGAGAAGCGCGACGATCCGACGCTTGCCGCCGAGCCGGTGGTGGTCGGCGGCGGCCGGCGCGGGGTCGTCGCTGCAGCCTGCTACGTCGCCCGCACCTACGGCATCCGATCGGCGATGCCGATGTACGAGGCGCTGCAGCGCTGCCCGCATGCCAAAGTGGTACGGCCCAATATGGAGAAATATTCGAAAGTCGGCCGCGAGGTGCGGCGCATGATGTTCGATCTCACCCCGCTGGTGGAGCCGCTGTCGATCGACGAGGCGTTTCTCGATCTTGCCGGCACCGAGCGGGTGCATGGCATGTGGCCGGCGAAGGCGCTGGCGCGCTTTGCCGGCGCTGTGGAGAAGGAGCTTCGCATCACGGTGTCGATCGGGCTCTCCTGCAACAAGTTTTTAGCCAAGGTCGCATCCGACCTCGACAAGCCGCGCGGCTTCGCCGTGCTCAGCGGCGCGGAGGCGCCGGCATTCCTGGCGCCAAAGCCGGCGAGTTTCATCTTCGGCGTCGGCAAGGCCAGCATGGCGCGGCTGGCCCGCGACGGCCTTCATCGCATCGCCGATTTGCAGCGGGTCAGCGAGATCGAGCTCGCCCGCCGCTACGGCGAGGAGGGCCGCCGTCTGGCGCGGCTCGCCCGCGGCATCGACGACCGCACCGTCAGCGCCGATCGCGAGATCAAGAGCGTGTCCTCGGAGACGACCTTCGAGCGCGACCTGTCCGATTTCCGCGCGTTGGAACGAATTCTCTGGAACCAGACAGAGGAAGTCTCGGCGCGCCTAAAGGCCAAGGAACTCGCCGGCGCGACGGTGACGCTGAAGCTGAAGACCGCGGACTTCAAGATCCGCACCCGGGCCCGTTCCATGGAAACGCCGACACAGCTCGCCGGGCGAATTTTTGCGGCGTCGCGTGATCTGCTCAAGCGAGAGGCCAACGGCACGCGCTTTCGCCTTCTCGGCGTCGGTGTCAGCGCACTCGTCGCCGCGCAAGAGGCCGATCCCGTGGACTTGGTCGACGGCCGGGCGGCAGAAGCCGAGCACGCGGTCGATCGCGTTCGCGCCCGCTTCGGCGATGACGCAGTGATCAGGGGGCTGGCGCTCAAGCGACCGGAGGAGCCTTAGGTATCCTTCAGGGGCAGGGCTTCGGCTCTTTGAATTCCAGCGAGCTGAGCTTTCCGCTGACGACAAAATCGTTGTAGTCGAGGGTAAGCGCCCGCGAAATGCCGTTCTCGTAGAGCTCGAAACCGATGGCGTAAGCCGGCGTCTGCTCGCTGTTTTCGCTCTTCTTGCTCTTGTCGAAATAGCTGATGGTCACCGGCCAACGCGCCACACCGGCGAGCTTCGGCTCGTTGGCTGCGGCATCGTCGTGCTGCCGCTCGCTGGCAGCAATCTTTCGGCCGATCACGGTAAGCGTGTCGAAAACCTTGTCGCCAGTCTCGGAGCCATCATAGACCGGGAAGCTGAGAACGGCCTGTCCGGCGCGCGCCGCCACGATCGCCCGCACCATGTGTTCAGTGGGGAAGACCACCTTGGCGTCGAGGTCGACGTTCTTGTGCTCGGGCTTTTCGAGATCGACCGCGGTTCCTGTTTCGCTGCGCTCGGCATGGCCGTCGACGGCATCCACCAGCTTGTCGTTGATGAAATTCTCCGAGGTGAATTTGAACCTTTTGGCGGCAGCGTCCTCCCAGGTGGTCGAGCGTTGGTCGCTGGTGGAGGCGTTGTCTTCGCCGGAATTGAGCTCTGAGACCTGGCGGAACTCAAGCGAATAGCCGTCGCAGGCATTGCCGTCGAAATCGTAGATAATGCGGCCGCTAACGCCGGCGACCTGCGAGTTGCCGCGGGTCTGGTCGAGCGCAAGATCGTAGGTCGCGCGGTGCGGCACCAGCACGATCGGCGCGTCTTCCGCCAGTATGCTGGATTGCGGCGCCAACAGCAATGAAACGACGGCACAGGCGGTGCCCAAGGGCGCCAATACACGATCCACGGTGATGAACCCTTCTTGCAGGATTGGCCTCAAGGTTTTGCGGCCTCAAGGTATCGGCCCACCCCCGTGTCGATTCCCTGCCCTTTGTTACTCGACCCCGGATTGCGGCGAAGATAGGGACCTAATCCTGTCCCCGCAACCGTGATCCGCGCCGGGATCGGCTTGCGGGCGCTGGCGCAATCGGCCAAGAAAGCGGCCTCCAAGCGCGCGCAAAAACCTTCCGGAGGTCGCCATGGCCGGTATTGTCGAAGGCAAGCTCAAAGAGCTCGGCATCATTCTCAAGGAGCCGGCCAAGCCGATTGCCAATTACGTGCCCTATGTGCGCACCGGCGACATTCTCACGGTGTCAGGCCAGATTTGTCTCGACGACGGCAAGCTCGTCGCCAAGGGCCAGCTCGGCGCTGGCGTCTCGATCGAGGACGGGCAGAAGGCCGCGCGCACCTGCGCCGTCAGCCTGATCACCCAAGTCAAGGCGGCGCTCGGCGACCTCGACAAAGTCAAGCAGGTGGTGCGTCTCGGCGGCTTCATCAATTCGGCGCCGGGTTTCACCGAAGGGCCTAAGGTGATGAACGGCGCGTCGGACTTGATGGTCGCGGTGTTCGGCGACAAGGGCAAACATGCGCGCTCGACCGTGGGCGTCGCCGCGCTGCCGGCCGATGCGGCGGTCGAAGTCGAAGGCACGTTCGAGGTGTCGTAACGCGGTGCGGACCTCGCTGCATTGGCTGATCGCGCGGCCCATCGCCCACCGTGGGCTGCATGACGCCGCTCACGGCATCGTCGAAAATACCGCAGGCGCAATGCGCGCGGCGATCGCGGCGAATTACGGCATCGAAACCGACGTCCAGATCAGCGCCGACGGCGAAGCCATGGTGCATCACGACGACGTGCTCGGCCGCTTGACCGAGGGTGAGGGCCGGCTCGATGGTCTCACGGCCGCAGACCTCAAGCGCGTACCGTTCCGCGATAGCGATGAGCGGATGCTGACACTCGGCGAACTGTGCGATCTGGTCGGCGGCCGCGTCTGCGTGGTGGTCGAGCTCAAGAGCCGGTTCGACCGCGATGCCCGCCTGCCGGCGCGCGTCGCCGAGGTGCTTGGCAGCTATCGCGGGCCGGTGGCGCCGATGTCGTTCGATCCGCGCCAGCTTGCGATGCTGCGGCAAAAGGCGCCACAACTGACACGTGGTATCATCGCTGCAAAATACCGGCCGCATCCCTATTGGGATCAGATGCCGGCATGGTTGCGCTACGGCATGGGTTGCCTGGCACCTGCCTTGACGGCGGGTCCGCAATTCGTGGCTTATGGCATTGCCGATTTACCGGCCCTGGCGCCGACACTGGCGCGGCACGTTTTAGGCCTGCCGCTTCTCACCTGGGCGGTGCGGACGCCGGAGGAGCGCGAGCGTGCAGCGCGTTACGCCGATCAGATGATTTTCGAAGGCTTTCGCCCATGACCAAGGCGCAGGGTCAATCTATCGACCGACGCGCGGCGCTCCGCGCGCTACAGGCCCATACCATCGGGGCTATTGCCGACGTACCGGCAGCGGAATGGGATGCTTGCGCCAATCCGGCATCCGATTCGGTTAGCGGTGACAAGGCGCTCAGCGCGCCGCCTCAGGCAAATGATGAGCAGAGCGGCTTAGACGCTAAAACACCAGATCAAGAAATTCGGCACAATCCATTCATCTCGCATGATTTTCTGTGGTGCCTGGAGGCATCCGGCTCGGTTGGCGAGCGCACCGGCTGGCTGGCCCAGCATCTCGTCGTTAAGGCCGCCAACGGCACCCTGCTTGCGGCAGCGCCCTGCTACATCAAGAGCCACTCTCGCGGCGAATACGTTTTCGATCGCGGTTGGGCCGAGGCTTATGAGCGCGCTGGCGGCGCCTATTATCCGAAGCTTCAGGTCGCGGTCCCCTTCACGCCGGCAACCGGTCGCCGGCTTCTGGTCAGGCCGGGCCCGCAGGCCGAAATTGCTCGAGAAACGCTCGCCGGCGGCCTGCTCGAGTTGTGCAGACTGGACCAAGCCTCGGGCATCCACATTACCTTCGCGACCGAGGCAGAATGTCAGTTCCTGGGCGAGCGCGGTTTTCTGCGCCGCACCGACCAACAGTTCCACTGGCAGAATTCCGCCTACGCCACGTTCGACGATTTCCTCGGGGCGCTGTCGGCGCGCAAGCGCAAAACCATCCGCCGCGAACGGCGCGACGCCCTGGCTAACGGCATCACCGTGCACTGGCTCACCGGCGCCGAGCTTACCGAAGCGGTATGGGACGCGTTCTTCGCGTTCTACATGGAGACCGGCTCGCGCAAGTGGGGACGGCCGTATCTGACCCGCACGTTCTATTCGCTGGTCGGCGAGAAGATGGGCGACCGCATCGTGCTGGTGATGGCCAAGCGCGCCGGGCGCTTTATCGCCGGCGCTATCAACTTCCTCGGCTCGCACACCATCTTCGGCCGACATTGGGGCGCCATCGAGCATCACCCGTTCCTGCATTTCGAGCTGTGCTATTATCAGGCCATCGACTATGCGATCGCGCACAAGCTCGACACCGTAGAGGCCGGCGCCCAGGGCGAGCACAAGATCGCCCGCGGCTATATGCCCAAGACCACCCATTCGGCCCATTACATCGCCGATCCTGCGCTACGGCGCGCCATTGCCGATTACCTGGTGCGCGAGCGCGCCTACATCGAAGCCGCTGGCGCCGAGATGGCCGCTATGGCGCCATATCGCAAAGACTTGATTCTCGATCCGGAATAGGATCGCGCGCCAAGGCCGGGAGGGCGGAATGCCGAGCTATGACCCCAACAACATCTTTGCCAAGATCCTGCGCGGCGAACTGCCCGCCTACAAAGTCTACGAGGACGACAGGACGCTCGCCTTCCTCGACATCATGCCCCAGGCGACCGGCCACACGCTGGTGATCCCCAAGGCCCCTGCCCGAAATATGCTCGATGCCGCCCCGGACGACCTCGCCTACGTCGTCAAGATAGCGCAGAAGATCGCCAAGACGGCGATGTCGGTGTTCGCGGCCGACGGCCTGACCCTCATCCAGTTCAACGAACCGGCCGCCGGGCAGACCGTCTATCACCTGCATGTCCACGTCATCCCGCGCAAGGAAGGGGTGCCGCTACGGCCGCACGGCACCTACAAGGAAGAGCCGAGCGTGCTCGCGGATCAGGCGGCGAAATTGGCAGCGGCGCTGAAGAGCGCGTGAGCGTCAGCCCATGCGGCCGCGGGAAACGCGCTCGATCTCGGTGCGAACCAAGCGCTCGACCATACCGGGCAGGTTGTCATCGAGCCAGGCCTTGAGCATCGGCCGTAGCATTTCCCGCACCAGATCCTCGAGGGTGCGGGCATTCTGCACCAGCACGGTCTGGGCCAGCGTATTGAACGCGGAATCGACGGCAGCGCTGGTCGCGCTCGACATCAACTGGCTGCGCCCCTCGCTGCGCTCAAAATACGGCTCGGGCGCCGGGGGCGGCGCCGGCTTCTCGTCCTCGTAGCTGACGTCGAAATTGCCGTCGATAGTGCGAAACTGCGCCACCGGCTCGGGATCAGATGGGGCTGCCATCGATTCCGTGAGATCGAGGATATCGGAGGATTGATCCTCGGCTTCGGCGACCGGCTCGGGTTCGGCCTCCTCCGCCATCGGCGGCGGCTCTTCGAGAATAGGCTCGGGGGGCGGTTCCGGGGCGCGCTGTTGCGGAGGGGCCGGCCGCGGCGGGGGCGCTGCAGCCTTTGGCGGCTCCGGTGCCGGACGTTGTGCCGTCTTGCTGGCGTCGTCGTCGGCGATGATGCGGCGAATGGAGGCGAGAATCTCCTCCATCGACGGTTCCTGCGATTTCGCCGGCTGCGTCATGCGCACATCCTCGCCTGTTCGCTGTCGCCCCCATGTGCCGGCCGCCGCAATTCCTTCCTTCGGCGGGCACGGCGACGG
>JASHQO010000526.1 GCA_030039105.1 Xanthobacteraceae bacterium | reverse complement strand
CTTTCGGCAAATTCCGGCTTGAGTTTCAAGGTCGGAATGATGGAAACGAGATTGGCGTTGCCGCAGCGCTCGCCCAAGCCGTTGAGGGTGCCTTGGATCTGCCGCGCGCCGGCGCGCACCGCGGCAAACGAATTAGCCACGGCCTGTTCGGTGTCGTTATGGGCGTGGATGCCGACGTGGTCGCCGGGAATGATTTTGCAAACCTCGCCGACGATCCGTTCCACCTCGTGGGGCAGCGTGCCGCCGTTGGTGTCGCACAGTACGACCCAGCGCGCGCCTTCGTCGTAGGCCGCCTTGGCGCAGGCCAGCGCGTAGGCGGGCTTGGCCTTATAGCCGTCGAAGAAGTGCTCGCAGTCGAGTAGCACTTCGCGGCCTTTGGCCTTGGCGGCACGGATGCTGTCGCGGATCGAGGCGAGCATTTCCTCTTCGGTCGTCTCAAGCGCCACGCGGACGTGATAGTCCCAGGATTTGGCGACGAAGCAGATGGCGCTCGCTTGCGCTTCGAGCAGCGCCACCAGGCCCGGATCGTTCGAGGCCGAGCGGCCGGGCCGCCGCGTCATGCCGAACGCGGTCAGCGTGGCGCGGATCGGCCGCTTCTCGGCAAAGAAGCTAGTGTCGATGGGATTGGCGCCGGGATAGCCGGCCTCGACATAGTCGATGCCGAGGTCGTCGAGCATCTTGGCGACGGCGGTCTTGTCGTCGAGGGTGAAATCGACGCCGTTGGTCTGCGCGCCGTCGCGCAAGGTGGTGTCGAACAAATAAAGCCGTTCCTTCATGACGGGCGATCCTTGGCGGTGAGCGGCTTCACCATGGTGGTGTTGGCGAGCCATTCGCCGGCGCGGAACACGGTGTTGCGGGTCTTGGCGACAAAACCGCGCTTCTCGAAAAAGCCGCGCGCGGTATCGCTCGCCTCGACGCTGATCTCCTTGGTGCCGCGGCCGGCGGCAAGCTTTTCCAGCGCATCAACCAGCATCGCGCCGGCCCCCTGTCCGGCCGCCGCTGGATGCACATAGAGCATATCGATGCGACGATTGTCGGCAAGGGAGGCGAATCCGGCCGCGGCGCCCCCGAACGTCGCCACCAAAGTCAGTTCCGCGGCAAGCTTTTCGCCGAACGCTTCCAGATCGTCAGCGGTCTCCGCCCACGCCTCCTGCTGCGCCTCGGTGTAATCGTCGGCGGTCAATTCCTCGATGGCCGCGCGAAAGATTTGCGCGAGCAACGGCACGTCCGCCGGCAACATCGGCCGCATGGCGAGTTTCGGTTCGGGACGGGCGATCATCGTGCGATCTCCCAGGTGGTGCCATCCTTAGTGTCTTTTAGGACGACGCCCATTTTGGCGAGCTCGTCGCGGATGCGATCGGACTCAGCGAAGTTTTTTATTTTCCTCGCCATATTGCGAGCTTCAATTAGTTTCTCGATCTCTTCCTTCGAGAGCGTTGCATGTACTTCGATTTTTACCTGGTCTGGATTTTCCTTCACTTGTAATCTACCGGTAATCCCAAATGAACCCGCCGTTGCCCGGACTTTCAAAAAAGCTGTTCGAGGAATATTCTTCCGTTTCCCGGAAAATCCAAGAAATTGAAGAGCACTCAATAGAGATTGAAGCTTCTTCTCGCGCCGCAAGCTGTGCAATTCCGCTATCAATTGCGGCGTATTGAGGTCGTCGCATAGCCAACGCAACGCATCAACGGGGACTCGATTCTCCGACTGCAATCCCTCAAGGTCGCCATACCAGTCCCACAAAATCTTGTGAGATTCATCAAGTGAATTGAATGTCCAATCTATTGGCTGGCGATAATGTGTCCGCAACATATTAAAGCGAAGGGCTTCACCTGGCCATGAATATCCATGCCAATCATTCAGTAGTTCATGAATCGTCACGAAGTTGCCGAGCGACTTCGACATCTTCTCGCCTTCGACCTGAAGGAAGCCGTTGTGCATCCAGGTATTCGCCATCGCCGGCGCGTGGAAGGCGCACCGCGTCTGCGCGATCTCGTCCTCGTGATGCGGAAACACGAGATCGATGCCGCCGCCGTGGATGTCGAATATCTCGCCGAGATATTTCCACGACATCGCCGAGCATTCGATGTGCCAGCCGGGCCGGCCCGGCGTCTTGATGCCGGCGGGCGACGGCCACGCCGGCTCGCCGGGCTTTGACGGCTTCCACAGCACGAAGTCCATCGGATCGCGCTTGTAGGGCGCGACCTCGACCCGGGCGCCGGCGATCATCTCGTCGAGCGAGCGCTTCGAAAGCTTGCCGTAATCCGGCATCGAGCGGACGGCAAACAGCACGTGGCCTTCGGCAACGTAGGCATTGCCGGATTTCACCAGCCGCTCGATCAGCGTGCGCATCTCGGCGATGTGCTCGGTGGCGCGTGGCTCGACGGTCGGCGGCAGGCAGCCGAGCGCGGCGACGTCTTCGTGAAATTGCGTGTCGGTTTTTTCCGTGACCTTGCGGATCGCCTCGTTCAGCGCCAGCTCCGGATATTCCTCGGCCGCGCGTGCGTTGATCTTGTCGTCGACGTCGGTGATGTTGCGCACGTAGGTGACATGGTCGGCGCCGTAGATGTGACGCAGCAGGCGGAACAGCACGTCGAACACGATCACCGGCCGCGCGTTGCCGATATGGGCGAAGTCGTAGACCGTCGGCCCGCAGACATACATGCGCACATTGGCCGGATCGAGCGGCACGAAAGCGCGCTTCTCGCGGGAGAGCGTATCGTAGAGTTTCAGGTCCATCGCATCGAATCGCATTATAGCGCCTCGCGACCTCTGGGCCGGGCGTCTACTCGGTCTCGAAACTTTGAGAAAAGACGGCCGCAGCCAGCGATGTCGCTAGCGAATAATCTCCCGGCACATGCCGCAGACGGTGGTTTGGCCGTACATGGCGCGCACAATGGTCGCGGACGCGCCGTTCGTCAAGGTCCGGTTGCGTTCGACAGAGATGTGACACGGCGACCTTATCGGTATCCGGCCGCGGCTGCCGCCGCAGCGCCACGCATCCGGCAAAAGCGCAACGCGCCCTGTGGAAACGTTCGTTTCCCTCAGTCCGCGCCATGAAAGTGCGCCGGTTAACGCTGACTTAACCGCAACGTCGCATCCTTCCCACCGGATATGACCCGCAACCGTGGCGGCCAAGCGCGCCATCGCCTCAGGGAGATTTCATGCGCGTTTTGCCCGCAGCCATCGCCCTCGCCGCCGTGCTGATGAGCGCCGCCGGCGCCCAGGCGGAAAGGCGCCTCTTCATCGTCGCCAACAATCCCGACGGCTACGGCGTCGACCGCTGCCTGACCACCAACGGCTCCGAGTGCGGCAAGGCGGTGGCGAATTCGTATTGCCACTCCCACGACTACGCCCAGGCGCTGTCGTTCGAGAAGGTCGACCGCAACGACATCACCGGCGCCATTCCCAGCACCGGGCCCGAAGCGTGTCGTGGCGCGACCTGCAACTACGTCGCCATCCAGTGTTCGCGCTGAAATACGCCGCGTATAGCTGCAAAATTCGATCCTTCTGAACCGCTGCGCGACCGGCCCAAGGTCGTTGCGCGGACTGGCAAGTTCGGCCATCTTTTGCGCCATGGCCCGAAGCAGCAAAGCAGCGACCGGCAGCGCCGCGGCCGGCCAGCCGGGCGGCGCCGACGAGGCGCCGGCGCCGGCGGCCAGCGAAGACGCCCCGCTCAAGCTCGAGCATTTTTTGCCCTATCAGCTCAACGTCGTGGCGAGCCTGGTATCGCTGGCGCTGTCACGGGTCTATGCGCAGCGCTACGGCATCGGTGTGCCGGAATGGCGGGTGCTGGTCACGCTCGGCCAGTACGGCGTCATGACCGGCAAGGCGATCGGCGCCCACACCCACATGCACAAGACCAAGGTGTCACGGGCGGTCGCGCTGATGGAAAAGCGCAAGCTGCTGATCCGCCGCGCCAATCGCGACGACATGCGCGAATCCTTTCTCTCGCTCACCGTCGCGGGGCGGACGATGTACGAGGAAGTGGCGCCGCACGCGCTCGACTTCGCGCAACGCCTGACGGAAATTCTCGCCCCCGGCGACCGCGAAGCGTTCAATCGCGCGCTCAAGCAGCTCACCGAGCGTTCCGCCGAGCTGGTCGCCGAAGTCGTGGAGCAACAAGACGGCGTGGAGGATGACGCGTGAAGCTCTATTCCTATTTCCGTTCGTCGGCGGCGTATCGCGTGCGCATCGCGCTCAATCTCAAGGGCATCGCCTACGAGACGACGTCGGTTCATCTGGTCAAGGACGGCGGCCACAACAGGCGGCCGGAATTCCGCGCCGTCAATCCGCAGATGCGCGTGCCGGCGCTGGTCACTCCGGGCGGCGATACGCTGATCCAATCGCTCGCCATCATCGAATATCTCGACGAGACCCATCCGCAGCCGCCGCTGTTGCCGAAGGATCCGGTCGCCCGCGCCAAGGTGCGGGCACTCGCCGACCTGATCGCCTGCGATATCCATCCGCTGAACAATACCAGCGCGTTGCGCTACCTGAAGAACGAGTTGCATCAGGAGCAGAGCGCGATCGACACCTGGTACCACCACTGGGTCGTCACCGGCTTCGAGGCACTCGAGGCGCTGATCGCGCCCGGGCCCTACGCCTGGGGGAATGCGGTGACGCTCGCCGACGTCTGCGTCGTGCCGCAGGTCGCCAATGCGCGGCGCCTGAAAGTTCCCCTGGACAAGTTCCCCAAGATCGTCGCCGTTGACGCCGCCTGTCAGGCGCTGATGGCCTTCGAGCGGGCCCGTCCGGAGAACCAACCGGACGCGGAATGATGAATTGGCTCCATACTTTAGTCACCATTCCGGGGCTTGATCGCCGGATCGGAGAGAGCGGGTGACGGGACCCTCCAGCAGCAGACTTCTACCGCGCGGGCTCGGCGCCGGCATGCTGGTGGCCCTGGCGACGGCCGCGGCGGCCGCGCCGCCCACGCCCCCTGCTCCCGTCCCTCAAGCCACTCCGGCACCGCCGCCTCCCGGCCAATCGTCCGCAGCGAGCAATCCGACCTGCGTGCGGCTCGAGAGCCAACTGGCCGCGGTCAATGCCGGCTCGACCGATCCGACGCGGGCGGACCAGGTCAAGCGCGCCGAAGATGCCGTGGCCAAGCAACAGGCCGACCTCGACCGCACCGTCGAGCAAGCCCACAAGCAAGGCTGCGCCGGCACCGGTTTCTTGGCGCTGTTCTCGAGCTTCTCGCCGCAATGCGGCCCGATCACCTCGCAGATCCAGCAGATGCGCGGCAACCTCGACCGCATGACCAGCGATCTCGAGCAACTGAAAAGCGGCAGCAGCGGTCAGGACAGCCAGCGCCGCGCGCTGATCGGGCAATTGGCGCAAAATAATTGCGGCGCGCAGTACACCACCGCCGCCAACGAGGCCGGCCCCTCGGGCTTCCTCGACAAGCTGTTCGGCGGCGACTCGATCCTGAATTCCGGCGGCGACGGCGCGCCGTCCGGCACATTCCATACGGTGTGTGTGCGAAGCTGCGACGGCTACTATTTCCCGATCTCGTATTCGACCGTGCCGAGCCGTTTCCCCGACGACGAGCGCTCCTGCCAGAAGCTGTGCCCGGCGGCCGAAGTCTCGCTCTACAGCTATCGCAATCCCGGCGAGGACATGGAGCAGGCGGTATCGACCAACGGCGGCCAGCCCTACACCGCGCTGCCGAACGCGTTCCGCTACCGCAAGGAGTTCACGCCGACCTGCTCGTGCCGCAAGCCCGGACAGAGCTGGGCCGACGCACTCAAAGACGCCGACGATAGCACCACGCTGCAGGGCGGCGACATCGTCGTCACCGATCAGAACGCAAGGACGCTGTCGCAGCCCAAGCCGGTCAAGGGTGCCGGCCCGCAGCCGGCCGCCGCCACGGCGGCGACGCAGCCGGCCCCAGCGCCGGCTGTCGACACTACGCCTCCCGGCAAGCGCACCGTGCGCACCGTCGGGCCGCCGTTCGTCGCGCAGTAATCAGAAATCCGCCGCGCCCGCCTTCGCCATGGCGGCGCCCTTCACCAGCGTCCGATCCGGCTCGGGCAGGGCTTGGCCGGAATCGTGGAAACGATTGACGATCGGATAGCGCCGGTCGCGACCGAAATTCTTCAACGTCACCTTCACGCCCGGCGCCGCCTGGCGGCGCTTATATTCGGCGAGATAGAGCATGCGCTCGACCTTCATCACGGTGTCGCGGTCGAAGCCGGCCGCGACGATCGCCGCCGTCGGCTCTTCGCGCTCGACCAGCCGTTCGAGTATCTGGTCGAGGACATCGTAGGGCGGCAGCGAATCCTGGTCGGTCTGGTTCTCGCGCAGCTCAGCGCTCGGCGCTCGGGTGACGACATTCTCCGGAATGACCGCCCCGTCCGGACCGAGTGCGCCGTCCGGCTTCCAGCGGTTGCGCAGCCGGGCCAGACGATAGACTTCGGTCTTGTAGAGGTCCTTGATCGGATTGAAGCCGCCGTTCATGTCGCCGTAGAGCGTGGCGTAGCCGACCGACATTTCCGACTTGTTGCCGGTGGTCACCACCATGGCACCGAATTTGTTGGAGATTGCCATCAGGATAGTGCCGCGGGCGCGCGCCTGCAGGTTCTCTTCGGTGACGTCGCGCGACGTTCCGGCGAGCACGCCCGACAGTGCCGCCTCAAGGCCTTTTACCGCGCTCTCGATCGGCACGATGGCGTAGTTGACGCCGAGCGTCTTGGCGATCGCCGCCGCGTCGGCGAGCGAGTCCTTCGAGGTGTAGCGATACGGCAGCATCACGCAGCGCACGCGATCGGCGCCGAGCGCGTCGGCCGCCATCGCCGCGCACAGCGCCGAGTCGATGCCGCCGGAGAGACCGAGCACCACGCTCTTGAAGCGGTTCTTCTCGACATAGTCGCGCAGACCCAGCACGCAGGCGGTGTAGTCGGCCTTGTCCGCTTCCTCGGCAGGTGCAAATAGGCCTTCCGTACATCGCCAGGCGTCGCCGGCACGCGACCAATGCGTGGTCACCACCATTTCGCGGAACGCCGGCAACTGAAACGCCATCGAACGATCGGCATTGACCGCGAACGACGCGCCGTCGAAGACGAGCTCATCCTGGCCGCCGACCTGGTTGATATAGAGCAACGGCAGGCCGGCCTCGGTGACGCGTGCGACGACGACATTGAGGCGGACGTCGCCCTTGTCGCGCCAGTACGGCGAGCCGTTCGGCACCACCATCAACTCGGCGCCGGTTTCGGCCAGACATTCGACGACGTTCTCGTAGTCGCCCCAATCGGTCCAGGTGTCCTCGCAGATCGGCAGGCCAAGCCGCACGCCACGGAAGCTGATGGGCCCCGGCAACGGCCCGGTCGCGAACACCCGCTTCTCGTCGAACACGCCGTAGTTCGGCAGGTTGACCTTGAAGCGGATCGCTTCGATCCGGCCCCCGATCAACAGCGCATAGGCGTTATAGAGCTTGCCGTCCTCGACCCACGGCGAGCCCATGAGCACCGCGGGCCCGCCGTCCGCGGTTTCCCGCGCCAGCGTCTCGACGGCCGAGCGGCAGGCGGCGTGGAACGCCGGCTTGAGCACCAGATCCTCCGGCGGATAGCCGGCGATGAACAACTCGGAAAAGGCGATGATGTCGGCGCGATCGCGCGCCGCCGCGGCGCGCGCCTTGTGGGCACGTTCAAGGTTGCCGGTGACGTCGCCAACGATCGGATTGAGCTGCGCGACGGCAATGGCCAGGCGATCGACGGGGCGGTCGTTCATGGTGATAGCAGACGACAGACGACGGGCGATGGAGGACGGATGTCAGAACGACCGTCGGCCTCGCATCTTTCGTCCTCCGTCATCTGTCCTCCGTCGTCCGTTATAGCCCCGCCACGGCAGGTAACGGCTTGGCCTTGCCTTGGCGCTCCGTTTTCAGGAGATCGGCAAGCAGGAACGCCAAGTCGAGCGACTGCTCGGCATTGAGGCGCGGATCGCAAACCGTGTGGTAGCGGTCGTTCAAGTCCTCTTCGCTGATAGCGCGGGCGCCGCCGGTGCACTCGGTGACGTTCTGGCCGGTCATCTCCAGGTGCACGCCGCCGGCGATGGTGCCTTCGGCGGCAAGAACTTGAAAAAACGTCCGCGTCTCTTTGAGGATCTGATCGAACGGCCGGGTCTTGTAGCCGGTGACCGAGGTAATGGTGTTGCCGTGCATCGGATCGCACGACCACACCACGTTGCGGCCCTCGCGTTTCACCGCACGCACCAATGGCGGCAGCAGATCGGCGGCTTTGTCGGCGCCGACGCGGCAAATCAAGGTGAGCCGGCCCGGCTCGTTATCCGGATCGAGGATGTCCATGATGCGCAAAAGCTCTTCCGGCTTCTGCGACGGCCCGGTCTTCAGCCCGAGCGGATTTTTGATGCCGCGGCAATATTCGACATGGGCATGATCGGCCTGCCGGGTGCGGTCGCCGATCCACACCATGTGGCCCGAGGTGCAGTACCAGTCGCCGGTCGTAGAATCGATGCGCGTAAAGGCCTGCTCGTAGCCGAGCAGCAGTGCCTCGTGGCTGGTGAAGAAGCCGGTGGTGCGCATTTCCGGATGCACTTCCGGGTCGATGCCGCAGGCGCGCATGAAGTCGAGCGCCGCGGTGAGATGGCCGGCAAGCTCCTGATAGCGCTTCGACTGCGGGCTATCCTTGACGAAGCTCAGCATCCATTGATGGGCGTTGGCCAGGTTGGCATAGCCGCCCGTGGAGAAGGCGCGCAAGAGATTGAGCGTCGCCGCCGATTGCCGATAGGCCTCCAGTTGCCGGCGCGGATCAGGCGTGCGCGCCTCGGGCGTGAACTCGGTGCCGTTGACGATGTCGCCGCGATAGACCGGCAGCTCGACGCCGCCGCGCTTTTCCGTGGGCGAGGTGCGGGGCTTGGCAAACTGGCCGGCGACGCGGCCGACCTTCACCACCGGTGACGCCGCCGCGTAGGTCAGCACCACCGCCATCTGCAGGAACAACCGGAAGAAATCGCGGATGTTGTTGGCGCCGTGCTCGGCAAAGCTCTCGGCGCAATCGCCGCCCTGGAGCAGGAACATGTTGCCGGCCGCGACCTGGGCCAGGGCCTTCTTTAGATTGCGCGCCTCGCCGGCGAAAACCAGCGGCGGAAAGGTCGCAAGCTGCGCCTCGACATCGGCCAGCGCCTTCGCGTCCGGATAATCCGGCATCTGCAGGCGCGGCTTGGCGCGCCATGAATCCGGGCTCCACTTCGCCATGTTCGGTCGCATGGACATCGCACTCACTCCAGTTCCGTCACCCTGACGTCGCCAAACGGCCTTCCGAGGCTCGTTCCGCTGGCGTCTCAGGATGACGGTCAATGGGCTGTGTCGGCAGCTTTATACACGTCGCATCTTGGACGCGACAGCCCAATGATTTAGCAGCAGAATCAACCTATTCCGCGGCTTCCCGGGCGTAGCTGGCGCTGCGCGTGCGCATGGTCACCAGTTCCTCGGCAATGGTCGGGTGCAGCGCCATGGTGGCGTCGAAGTCGGCCTTGGTGGCGCGCATTTTCACTGCCACGGCGGCGAGCTGGACCATTTCGGCGGCGCCCTCACCGACGATATGGCAGCCGACCACCCGGTCGGTCTGGCCGTCAACGATCAGCTTCAAAAGCACTGTCGTGTCGCGGCCGGACAGCGTTGCCTTCAATGGCCGAAACATCGATTTGTAGATATCGGTCTGCGCCAGCCGCGCCCGCGCCTGTGCCTCGGTCAAGCCGACGACGCCGACCTCCGGCTCGGAGAACACCGCCGTCGGCACGTTGGCATGATCGACGATGGTCGGCTTGCCGCCGAACACGGAGTCGGCGAAGGCATGACCCTCGCGGATCGCAACCGGCGTGAGATTGACGCGGTTGGTCACGTCGCCGACCGCGTAAACGCTCGACACCGTCGTGCGCGAGTATTCGTCGACGGCGACGCCGCCGTTTTTGGCGATCTCGACACCGGCTTCCGCGAGGCCGAGCTTGGCGACGTTGGGCACGCGGCCGGTGGCGAACATCACCTTGTCGGCGGGAATATGATTGCCGTCGGAGAGCTTCGCCAAATAATGCGAGGTGCTGTGCTCGATCGCCGTGATGGTCCGGCCGGTGACTACCCTGATGCCGTGCTTCTCCATTTCCATGCGCACGTGCTGGCGGACCTCATCGTCGAACCCGCGCAGGATAGTTTCGCCGCGATAGACCACCGTCACTTGCGACCCGAGGCCGGCGAAGATGCCGGCGAACTCGATGGCAATATAGCCGCCGCCTTGGATCACGATGCGGTGCGGAAATTCGGTCAGATGGAACGCCTCGTTGGACGAGATGGCGTGCTCGATGCCGGGAATCTTGTCGCCGTAGCTCGGCGTGCCGCCGGTCGAGACCAGGACATAGGCGGCGCGAACGCGATCGCCGCCCGCGATCTGCACGGTGTGGCCGTCGACCAGGGTAGCACGGCTCTTGAAAACTTTGACGGCGGACTTTTCCAAGAGCGAGCCGTAGACCGTCTCGAGCCGCGCGATCTCCTTGTCCTTGTTGGCGATCAGTGTCTTCCAGTCGAATTTGGCGTGCGGCACGCTCCAGCCGAAACCGGCGGCATCCTCGAAATCGCCGTGAAAGCGCGAGGCATAGACCAGGAGCTTCTTCGGCACGCAGCCGCGGATCACGCAGGTGCCGCCGAGCCGATACTCTTCGGCAAGCGCCACGCGCGCGCCATGCTGCGCGGCGATGCGCGCCGCGCGCACGCCGCCGGAGCCGCCGCCAATGACGAAAAGATCGACGTCGAAATCGGACATGTCACATATCGTGGCCGCGCTTCTTCATTTCGGCGCGCAGCTTATTCATCACGTCAACGGAAAGGTCGTCGCCCCAACTGCCGGCAAAGGCCATGGTCTCGTCGAGCGCCTTGGGCTCCTCAACAATCATCTTCTGGCCGACCGGCGACTGATAGAACGTCAGTAGCTGCTTGAGCTCGGCTTCGGTGAAATGGCTGGCATAGTAGCGCGCCGAGGCGTCGACCAACTCCACCGAGCGCGGCTGGTACTCTTTTTCGATATTGAGCGCGATCTCATTGAGGTCCTTGGCCCACATGATGTTGGTCTGCAGGACCGAATCCTTGGTCTTCTGCACCACGCCGCGAATGAGCGGGGCGAGCATGGCGTTGACGCCCTTGATCTGGACGATCTGCTTGGCGAGCAGGAGTTGGGCAGGCGACACTTGCGGTGGCGGGGGCACATCCTGGGCTCGCGCCGGCGCGACCAGACCGAGCGCGATGAGCGCGATCATCGCCGCCATGGCGCGGCGCAGTGACAAACCGACGATCATAGATCCACTCCCTTCCGTTCCTTGAGCGAGATCACGTCCGCTCGATGAGCTGCACCCCGTGCGGCCCGCCCACAATAGCAACCCGCGTCAGCCCGATGAATAAGCCGTGCTCCATGACGCCGGGGATCGCGGCAAGCCGAGCCGCCAGGGTCGGCGGATCGGCAATGTGCTGTAATTTGGCGTCGAGCACCCAGTGCCCGCCATCCGTGACGAAAGCGTGGCCGTTTGCGGCCTTGCGGAGTACGGCCGGCCCCGGGCAACCGACGCCTGCGGTCACCGCCTCCACCGCGCGGCGGGTCGCCGCAGCACCAAAGGGCGTAATCTCGATCGGCAGCGGGAAGCGGCCAATTCCTTCGACCAATTTCGAGCGATCGGCGATGACGACCATCTGCGCCGATGCTGCGGCCACGATCTTCTCGCGAAGGAGTGCGCCGCCGCCGCCCTTGATCAGGGTCAGATCCGGGCCGATCTCGTCGGCGCCATCCACGGTCAGATCGAGCGTCGGCGTCTCGTCGAGGGTGGTTAGCCCGATGCCTAGCTTCTCCGCCAGTGCCCGCGTCGCTTCCGAGGTCGGCACCGCGACAATGTCGAAACCCATGCGCACGCGCTCGGCAAGCAGCTCGACAAAATGCTTGGCCGTCGAGCCGGTCCCGAGCCCAAGCCGCATGCCCGGCCGCACGAAGTCCAGGGCGCGGGCGGCGGCGGCACGTTTTTGCGCCTCGACGTCCATGGCCTCACTTAAGGTCGTTGCTGCAGGTCTCGAATGCGGTCTTCACGTCCTTCACGCCGGTGAGGTCGATGGTCCAATCTTGCAGGCCGGGCTTGGCGAGATGCAGCACGAGACCGGAGCTATTGCCGAATTCCCTGGTGAACTCGCCGAGCTCTTGCCGCCGGATAGTATATTCCATGCCGGGATCGCCGTCGTTAAACAAAAAGCCGACACCGGTCGCACGCCATACCTTGTTTTGGTCGAACCGCATGGTGATGTCGTATTTGATGCCCTTCTCCAGATTCCAATCCTTATCGGAAAGCTGGACGGTGACGGTATCCCTGCCGGAAAACAGCTTCACGCTGAAGTATTTTTCCTTCAAGTCCTTGGATATGCCGCACACCGGCGTGCCGTTCGAAGTTGTGCCGCCGAATGCTTCCCAGCCGCCGGCCGCGGCCGTGACTTTGACCTCGGCATGCGCAAGTGCCGCCGCGACGCAGGTGGCGGACAATACCGCCGCGCCAATCCGGAGTTTCGCAGTCATTTACCCCCGCCCCGTCGAACTTTACCCCCCTAATTGTTGGTAACAGGACGGCCGGGCGAAGTCACGAAGCTGCTTGCGTCGCGGCGCTCGGCCAGCTAGGCGAAAGCCATGCTCACTATCGTCTTCGACCTCGACGGCACGCTGATCGATACGGCGCCAGACCTCATCGACACGCTCGACCTGATCCTGGCCCGCGAGGGCCTGCCGCGCATTCCGTTCGAAACGGCGCGGCGGATGATCGGCGGCGGCTCGCGCACCATGCTGGAGCGCGCGCTCGCCGAGGAAGGCCGCGCCGTCACCACAGCCGAGATGGAGCAGATTTACGCCGCCTATATCGAGCACTACGCCCAACATATCGCCGATCGTTCGCGGCCCTATCCGCAACTCGAAGCAACGCTTGATCGCCTGGCATCCGAAGGCCACCGCCTGGCGGTGTGCACCAACAAGCTCGAGTGGCTGTCGCGACGGCTTCTCGATACGCTGAATTTGAGCCGGCGCTTTGCCGCCATTTGCGGTGCGGACACGTTCGGTGTGATGAAGCCCGACCCGGAGATTTTCCAACAGACCGTCCGGCGCGCCGGCGGTGAGCCTTCTGCCGCCATGATGATCGGCGATTCAGGCACCGACATAAGCATGGCCCGCGCCGCCAACGTGCCGGTGATTGCGGTCGATTTCGGCTATACTGTAGTCCCCATCGCGACATTGCAGCCGGATTGCATTATCAGCCGCTACGACGAGTTGCCGGCTGCAATCGCGGCGCTTATGAGCCGGCGGCCGTTGACCCAATCCAGCACGGGTTGATCTTCATTGATTCGCTACTGACTGGCTGCCGTCAGAATGCGAGCTTTGCGACCGATCTCGGCCCATAAGTCGATAATATTTAATGGCTTTCTTCGACGCCTCGTGAACAAGGAAGCGCGCGCCACGGTCGCAAAGAGCGCGGGCCCACCGGAGCTCCATTTGGCACGAACGGCCTTTACCAAAGCAAATAGCGGGCCTAGGTTCGCGCCAGGGACGGGAAGGGTCATGTCGCGCGTACGACTTAACGTCACACCTGCGCTCATCGCATTGGGCGCCGCGATGTTAGCCGGCTGCTCGGGCGGGTCGCTGTCGATGCCCGACTGGATGTCACTAAAGTCGTCACCGCCGCCGCCGCAGACCTTACAGTTCGAGTCCGACCCGCCGGGCGCCGACGTGCGCACGGCCCAAGGCCAGACCTGCCAAACCCCCTGCTCGCTCAACGTGCCGCCGGAGAGCCAAGCGGTGTCGTTCACCAAAATCGGCTATTTGCCGCAGACGGTCCAAGTCAGCATCCGAACTCCCGAGCATTCCATGTTCGAGAGCCCGCCACCCGACATCCAGCCCAATCCGGTCGCCGTGGTGCTGCAACCGGCCGGGCCGCCGCCGCGCCTGAAAAAGCCGCCGCCCAAGCACCCGCGGCCGCGCAAGCCCGCCGCAGCGCCGGCGGCGCCACCCGAGCCGGGTGACCAGACTTCGCCGTTCCCGCCGCCTCCGCCGCAGCGCTGACCGTGTTCCCTTCCGCCTGTCGCGACTAACCGTCCTGGACCGTCAGGCTTTTATCCGGCACAATCCACGACTATCTAAAGCCGGTGAGACGCCGGTTTGTCGGGTGGAGGAAACGGCGCCGAAACGCGTGCCGATGGGCCGCGTGGCAGCGAGCAGCATGACCAAGACCGTTACAGAGACGCGGAATTTTGACGGCGCTGCCGGGCGCCCGTTGCTGGTCGATCCGTTCGGCCGCGACATCACCTATTTGCGCGTCTCGGTGACCGACCGCTGCGATTTTCGCTGCGTCTACTGCATGGCGGAGAACATGTCGTTCCTGCCCAAGGCCGACGTTCTCAGCCTCGAAGAGCTCGACCGGCTATGTTCCGCCTTCGTCGCGCGCGGCGTGCGGAAACTTCGCCTCACCGGCGGCGAGCCGCTGGTCCGCCGCGGCATCATGACCCTGGTCAGTTCGCTGTCGCGGCACCTCGGCTCCGGCGACCTCGACGAGCTCACGCTGACCACCAACGGCTCACAGCTCGCCAAATATGCCAGAGACATCAACGCAGCGGGCGTGCGGCGCATCAACGTCTCACTCGATACGCTCGACGCCGGCAAATTTCGCGCTATCACCCGCTGGGGCGCGCTGGACCAGGTGCTGGCCGGTATCGATGCCGCGCAGGCCGCGGGGCTGAGGATCAAGATCAATACGGTGGCGCTCAAAGGCGTCAACGACGACGAATTCCCGCGCCTGATCGAATGGGCCCACGGCCGCGGCATGGATTTGACCCTGATCGAGGTCATGCCGCTCGGCGAGATCGGCGAAGGCCGGCTCGACCAATACCTGCCGCTGTCGATGGTGCGGGCGCGGCTCGCGGAGCGATTCAGCCTCGACGACATCGACTACCGTACCGGCGGACCGGCGCGTTATGTCCGCGTGGCCGAGACCGGCGGGCGGCTCGG
>JASHQO010000525.1 GCA_030039105.1 Xanthobacteraceae bacterium | reverse complement strand
ACGAAGTATCACATGGAAGCCGCGCTCTACACGACCGGTTTCGTCTGGGTGATGAACAAGGGCACCTACGCGGCGATGTCGCCGGCGCAGCAGAAGGTGATCGATGATCACTGCAACCGCGAATGGGCCGAGAAGGTCGCGGCGCCATGGGCCGACTTCGAGCATGACGGCATCGCCAAGCTCAAGGCCATGCCGGACCACGAGGTCTATGCGCTCACCGACGCGCAGCTCGATCAGTGGAAGGCGGCGGCGGGGCCGGTGGTGAAGACCTGGTCCGACGCGGTGAAGAAGACCGGCAACGACCCGGACCGATCCTGGGTGAATTTAAAGCCGATCTCACGAAGTACAATTCGGGGTACTGAGCCCCAAGTCTCCCCTGCAGGGAGGGGTTTGCCGCGACGAGGCGCGGCAGGTGGGGAAAGCAAGCAATTGCGCTTCCCGGCCCAGCCGCTTGCGCGGGCCGATCTCCCCCTACAGCTCTACAGGGGAGGATGAGAACCAATGACAGCCTACCCGTTCTGCGATAATGAAACAGTTCGGTTTGTAACTATCGTCACGGGGAGAAACTGATGGGCGGGACGCGTCACCTCACACTCTGCAGCCTGGCTGTGCTCGGCCTTGCGCTCGGGCTCGGCACCGCGCAGGCGCAGGACAAGACCTTCGAGTTGAAACTGTCGCACTGGGTGCCGCCGTCGCATCCGTTGCAGAAGGCGATCCAGGACTGGGCCGAGGATATACAAAAAGCCTCGAACGGCACCATCACCTACAAGATCTTCCCGGCGCAGCAGCTCGGCAAGGCATTCGACCATTACGACATGGCGAAGGATGGCATCGCCGATTTCGTCTACGTCAATCCCGGCTATCAGCCCGGTCGCTTCCCGATCATTGCCGCAGGCGAATTGCCGTTCCTGGTCGGCCAGGCCAAAGGCGGCAACCGTGCCATCGACGCCTGGTACCGCAAATACGCCGCCACCGAAATGAAGGACACGCACTATTGCTTCTCCTTCGTGCTCGATCCGGTGGCTTGGCACTCCTCGACCAAGAAGATCGTGGTGCCTGACGACATCAAGGGCATGAAGATCAGGCCGGCTCAGGGCACCATTGCCGCCTGGGTTACCCAGTTGGGCGGCACCAACGTGCAGTCGAGCGCGCCCGAGGCGCGCGACATTCTGGCAAAAGGCGTGGCCGACGCCATCACCTTCCCCTGGGGCTCGATGCTGCTGTTCGGTATCGACAAGGTGACGAAGTACGACATGGACGAGCCGCTCGGCTCGGTGATGTTCCAGTGGCTGATGTCGCCTGCGACCTATAATGCCATGTCGGCGGCGCAGAAGAAGGTGATCGACGATCACTGCACCACCGAATGGGCCGCGCGCTTCGCCGATCCGTGGGTCGATTTCGAGCACGCCGGTCTCGAGAAGATCAAAGCCGAGCCGGACCACGAGGTCTACAAGATATCGGACGCACAGATGGCCGAGTGGAAAAAGTCGGCCGAGCCGCTCAAGCAGAAATGGGCGGACGATGTGAAGAAGGCCGGCGGCGATCCCGACGCGATCTGGAAGGACCTCCAGGCGTCGCTGGCGCAATACAACGCCGGGTTCTGAAGACGAGCCTCCCGGTCAGGGAAGGCCGGAGCGCGCAGCGCGGCGGGTGGGGAAGTATGGCGACTAGCTCTTACGCTTCCCCACCCGCCGCTTCGCGGCGTCTTCCCCCTACTGGGGAAGGTTGTCGGCTGCGGAGAAAACCCAAATGGACGTCATCTGATGGCTGAAGCCGACGAACCCATCTCAGGCATCCCCGAGCCGCGAGATGCGCCGCCGCCCAATGTCATGGACCGCTTCATCGACGGCATCGAGTTGATCGCCGCTTTCTTCGTCGGCATCGTCGCGCTCGACATTTTCGTCTCGGTGCTACTGCGCAAATTCTTCAGCGTGCAGATTCCGGACTCTTACGATTTCGGCCGCCTGCTGCTCGGCATCTTGATCTTCTGGGGCATCGCGGCGACGTCCTATCGCGGCAACCACATCACCGTCGACCTCCTCTATGCCAATGTCGGGCCGCGGCTGCAGCGCTTCATCGACGTGTTCGCCACCTCGGTTCTGCTGTTCGTGGTGACGGTGCAGACCTACACCTTATTCGACAAGGTCGTGACGACCCGTGCCGACCATGTCGCGACCTTCGACCTGCGGCTGCCGGTGTGGCCGTTCTTCCTGGTGGCCTGGCTCGGCGACGTCTCCGCCGTGCTGCTGATTGCCGTGCGCACCTATCGGCTGATCTTCCATCCGCGTCTGCTCGGCGGCCAATATCAGATCAAGCCGGTCGAATGAATAATATCCTCCACGTCATTGCGAGGAGCGAAGCGACGAAGCAATCTAGCTGCGGCGGTTCCGCTGGATTGCTTCGCTTCGCTCGCAGCAATGACGAAGCCCAGGCGAGGCGCGGTCGATGCATTTGAGCACCGAAGCGGTCGCCATCCTCGGTTTCGTCTCGCTGTTCGTGCTGATGCTACTGCGGGTGCCGGTCGGCATGGCGATGGGGCTGGTCGGCGTCAGCGGCTTCGCTTACCTGGTCGGCGGCACCGCAGCGCTGAAGAACGTCGGTTTGACCTCCATGCGCACGGTCACCGACTACACCTTCGGTGTCATCCCGATGTTTTTGTTGATGGGCGCGTTCGTGTCGAATTCCGGCATGAGTCGCGAGCTGTTCCGCGCTGCCAATGCCTATGTCGGCCACTTGAAGGGCGGGCTCGGCATTGCGACGATTGCGGCCTGCGCCGGCTTCGCCGCGATCTCCGGGTCCTCGGTCGCCACCGCTGCCACATTCGCCACCGTCGCCTATCCGGAAATGCGGCGCTACAAATATCCGCAATCCTTCGCCACCGGCGTCATCGCCGCCGGCGGGACGCTCGGCGCCATGCTGCCGCCGTCCACCGTGCTAGCGGTCTATGGCATCATCACCGAGCAGGATATCGGCAAGCTGTTCATCGCCGGTGTCATCCCGGGCCTCCTTGCCGCTACCATGGATATGCTCACCGTGGTGATCATCGGCAAAGTGCGGCCGAATTTCCTGCCGTCGACGCCGCGTCACAGCCGGGAGGAGCGTCTCAAGGGTCTGCGCGATATCTGGGCGACACTCGTTCTCTTCGTTTTCGTCATTGGCGGCCTTTATGGCGGCGTGTTCACGCCCACCGAAGCCGGTGGCATGGGCGCTTCCGGCGCGCTGTTGATCGGCATCGCCCGCGGCCGGCTCAACCGCGCCGAGATCCGTCGCTCGCTGTTGCAGGCGGTACGCACGGCCGCCGCCGTCCTCACCGTGCTGATCGGCGCGCTGCTGTTCGGCTACTTCCTTACGGTGACGCAGACGCCGCAGAACGTGACGGCATTCCTCACGAGTCTTGGGCTCGGCCGCTACGGCGTGCTGGCGCTGATCATGGTGATGTACATCGTGCTCGGCTGCCTCATGGACTCGCTGGCCATGATCATCCTAACCATTCCGATCATTTTTCCGGTGATTTCCCAGCTCGGCTTCGATCCGGTCTGGTTCGGCGTGATCATTGTCATGACGGTCGAGCTCGGCCTCATTCACCCGCCGGTCGGCATGAACGTCTTCGTCATCAAGAGCGTGGTGCAGGACGTCAGTTTCTCGACCATCTTCGTCGGCGTGCTGCCGTTCATCATCACCGATATCATCCGCCTGGTGATTTTGATCGCATTCCCGGTCCTGGCGCTGTGGCTGCCATCGCATATGTGACGCAAGCAGACTGTGACGCAAGCAGGTGCCGGTGCCGCTCGGGCTGCGACATAAAAGCGGCACCGTTGCCTACACGCGCTCTGCCAATTGCGGCTGCGCCGTTAGTGAGCCGGTGTCATCCGGTAAAGATCGGCCGGTGCAAAATCGTCGGTCAGCACCTGGGCGCCTTCCGAATACGCCTCGGTGACCCGCTTGCCGGCCAGATCGGTTAGCGGATAGCGGAAGTGGAATTGGGCCTGCAGTGCCGTCGCGCGTCGCGCCAAGTCTTCGGCGCTCGGTCGCGGTGACGGCGTGGCGACGGCGATGGCCTGGACGTCGTTGGCGTCGGTCCAGGCGGGATAGACGTCGACGGTCGGAAACACGGCGCGCAGCGTGGCCAGGGCCGAGACGTAAAGCTTGGTGTTGGCCGCCACATTGGAGGCTACCGCGCCGCCGAGCGCCAAATGCGCCTTGACAAGCATATCGAACTCTCGCGTCAACAGATGAAACGGAATGCCGAGCTCGCGGAACGCGTCGAGCAGGATGAGGTCGTAAACATCCTTGTGGCGGTTGAGGTAGACGCGGCCGTCGCTTTCGATAAGGCGGACCTTGTCGGTCTCCTGCAGGCCGAAATATTTCTTGCCGGCATCGATCACGCCGGGATCAAGCTCGATCACGTCGATCTGTGCGTCCGGCATGGCGCGCGCCAGGTAGGTCGAGATCGACCCGGCGCCGAGTCCGATCATCAGGATGTGCTTGGCCGCGGCCGGGTAAGCGACCGCTACCGGCATGATCCGGTTGTATGGCACCGGCAGGTCGTCAGGGTCTTTGAGATCGACGATCGATTCGATGTAGTCGGGGCGGCCCTTGAACATGCTGCTCAGGCTGAGCAGCGCGCCGCGCTTGTCGATGAATAGATCGTTGTATTCGGTCTCGATATGGGCAACGCGGCCGTCGGCGCGCTTGAGCATGTGGGCCCGCACCGTTTCGTCGAACGGGTCGGCGGCATGGGCGCGATGGCCGGAGAGCGCGAGCAGCACGAGGGCGATCAGTCCCACTGCCGCCCGCGGGCCATTGCCCCGTGCTCGTGCACGGTCGAGCGCGATCAGCGCGCCGGCGCAGCACAGGCCGGCGGCGCCGAGCACCAGCGTGATGGCGCGCGTGCCAATGGTCGGGATCAGGAAGAACGTGGTGCCGAGCGTGCCGACGATCGAGCCGGCGGTGGAAACGCCATAGATCGTGCCGGAGACGGTGCCGGACTGCTGCGTGGTCGGCAGCACGAGGCGGATCGCAAACGGCGAATAGACGCCGAATAGCACCACCGGCAGCACCATGATGGCGAACGCGGAATAGAGGCTGCCAAGACGAACGTCATCGATGGCGTTGAAGACAAAGCCCAGCACTGCACCGGCAAAGCTCGGCAGCGCCAGAAGGTAGAGCGACGCAATGCCGATGATTATTCCCAGCACCGCGGCTGACACGGTGCGATCGCCGACGAAGCCGCCGAGGAAATAGCCGGCGGTGAGTGCAGCCAGAACCGTCGAGATCAGCGCCGACCAGGTATAGATGCCGCTGCCGAAATAGGGATTGAGATAGCGCGAGCCGAGCATTTCGAAGCTCATGACGATCGCGCCGGTGACGAAAGCGCCACCATAGATAACGTTATAGAAGGTGGCGCGTGACACGTTCCTCAACTCGACCTCCGTCGGAGCGCCGCAGCGGCCGGGGGCGCTGGTTCCCAGATGACGCGAGGAGTGCGGCGGATCAGGGACAAGTCTCAGTGTCCTTCGACATGCATCAACACATCGAGGGCGAGCGCGCCCTTGGCGAAAACCCGCAAAGGATTGATCTCGATCTCGGTGATACGTGGCTCGCTGCGGATAAGGGCGCCAAGCCGTATGGCGCAGTCGGCGATGGCGTCGAGATCGGCGGCCGGCGTGCCGCGGCCGCCGCGCAACAGCGCCGCGGCCTTGAGTTGCCGCAGCTCGGCGATGATGCCTTCGCCAGAAAGGTCGGCGGGAACGATCCGGATGTCGTGCAGCGCCTCGATCCAGATGCCGCCAAGGCCGATGGCGAGGATTGCGCCCCAGCCCTTTTCGTGCCGCGCGCCGATCACGAGGTCGAGGCCAGGCGGCGCCATGGCCTCGACCAGCATGCCGTCGAGCACGAGGCCAGGTTGCGTTTTGCGGACATTCGTCGCAATGCTGTCCCAAGCCCGCTTAAGCGCAGCGCCGTCGGCGATGTCGAGCATGACGGCGCTGGCATCGCTCTTGTGGGCAAGCGGCTTAGCCTGCGCTTTCAGCGCCACAGGGTAGCCGACCTTCTCGGCGACTCCGCTGGCCTGCTCCGCGTCGCCCGCCAAGCCGCCTGCCGGAATTGCAATGCCGATGCTTTGCAGCAGCTTCTTGCCGGCGTGTTCGGCGATGGCGCCCGCCGGCAACGGCGGCAGGTCGAGCGCAAGTGGTGGCGCGCGACGGGCCTCGCGCTCGATAACGTTGCCGTACCAGGTCGCCCGCGCCATGGCGCGCAGCGCGCGGTCCGGTGAACGGAAGAAGGCGAGGCCTTTGCCGCGCAGGCTGGCGGAAAATTCCGCCGGCAGCTCGGTCTCATCGCCCATGGTGGCGACTGCGATCGGCTTCGCCAGATCGGCTATGCCGGAAAGGATCGCGTTGGCCTTGTCCAT
>JASHQO010000524.1 GCA_030039105.1 Xanthobacteraceae bacterium | reverse complement strand
TGTTCTCGAAAAGCCGCTTCGCCCCGCCGCTGGCCAGCCTCGGCACCGTCGCGCTGGTCATCGCCGCCGTGGAAGTTTTGATCCGCGCCGGCCTGATCAACCGCTTCATCGTGCCGCTGCCGTCGGAGGTCGCGGAAAGCTTCGGCCGGGTCATCATCCAGGAAGACATCTTGCACCGCATGCTGCTGACCGGCTGGGAATGCCTGGCCGCGGGCCTTTTGCTCACCGTTGTCGGCGTCGCCATCGGCGTGCTGCTCTACCAGGTGCCGCTGCTGCGCCGCGCCTGCGAGACCTGGGTCGCCGCCACGGCGTCGGCGCCGCTGGTGCTGGCCTATCCGCTGTTCCTGGTGCTGTTCGGCAGGAGCGCCACCACCATTATCATGCTGGCCTTCATCTCCGGCCTGCCGCCGGTGATCCTCAAGACCATCGAGGGCCTGTCGACGACGCGGCGCGTCCTCGTCAATGTCGGACGAAGCTTCAAGCTTACCCGTGCCCAGCAATTCTGGAAGATCTATTTCCCATCCGCCCTGCCGACGATCTTCGTCGGCATCCGGCTCGGCCTGATCTTCGCGCTCATCAACGTCGTCGGCGTCGAGTTTCTGATCAATTTCGGCGGCCTCGGCCATCTCATCAACGAGCTCGCCGAGCGCTACGATCTCGCCGGCACCTATGCGGCGATCTGCTTTGTCATACTGGTCAGCGTGGCGTTCTTCATGGCAACCGAAAGGGCCGAGCGATGGTTGACATCGGTCGACTGACGCGCACGCGCACCGCAACGCCGTGGCTGACGGCCGTGGCGCTGGTGCGCGTCGTCATCGTGCTGTCGCTTCTGCTCGCCTGGCAGCTCCTGGCGATCTCCGGCCTGTACTACGGCGACGTCATCCCGACGCTGCCGGTCATCGGCCGCGCCGTGATCGAGCTACTCGGCAGCACCGATTTTTATTGGCACCTCCTGGGCACCATCGAGGAAGTCGCCGCCGCGCTCGCCATCGGCGGCGTCTGCGGCGTCATTGCCGGCCTCATCATCGGCGCCAACAAGTTCGTGGCCAGCGCCTTCGAGCCATACCTCTACTATCTCGGCCCAACACCGAAGATCATCTTCTTTCCGGTGCTGATCATGTGGTTCGGCATCTATGCCGGCTCGAAGATCGCCATGGGCGCGCTGTCGTGCTTCTTTCCCATCGCGCTCAACGTCGCCGCCGGCATGCGCCAGATCGATCCGGTGCTGATCCGCGTCGGCAAAAGCTTTCGCGCCAATCCGTGGCAGATGACGCTGAAAATCTATCTGCCGGCGATGCGCCATCCGATCATCAACGGGCTGCGGCTCGGGCTCGGCGTGGCGCTGATCGGCACGCTGCTGGCCGAGACCAAGATTTCCAAGCGCGGCATCGGCTTTCTGGTCAACGACTTCTACACCAAATTCCAGATGCCGCGGCTCTACGCCATTCTGATCGTGCTGTTCGTGCTGGCGATCGGCGTCAACGCGCTGGTGGCGCGGCTCGGCCGGCTCGACGATATCGCACAGAAGTAACGAGGGACGCAAAGTCGCAGTTCACAGCCGCCCGCGATGCGGGCCTACAGCTTGAACGTCTCGTAGGTCGCCGGATGAAACAATTCGTCGACCGCGACGCGGCGCGACGACAGTCCCTCGTGATGGTGCTGGCCGAGAAAATAATCGATCGCCTTGCGGTTCGGCTCGACGCCGTAGGACCAGAAATCGTGGCCCATCAGGTCGCGCGCTTCCTTGAGCCGCTCCTCGACGAACGGCAGCGTCGCCTTGGTCGCCGACGTATCCGACAGCTTGGCGAGGCCGACGTCCTTCGACTGCTCGAACGCCTTGAGCACCGCGCCCGGCAGCCACCGATGGCGCTCGGCCAATTCGCGGCGGATGCCGACCACGTGCATGATCGGGAAGAATCCGGTGCGCTTGTAGTAGTCCTTCGCCACCGCTACCGGATCGGGGAACAGCCAGCCGATATGCGGATGACCCTTCTCCACCAAGGTTGGCGGCCGCGGCGCGATAAAGCCGTCGATCTCGCCGGCTTCGAGCAGCGCGGAAATCGTCTTGCCTTCCGGCGCGTTGTCGAGCTTGACGCCGGGCGGCAGATCGACCGTGATTTTTTCCGGCCGGCCGGCATGCTCGATGCCGCCGCGGATCCAATGGATGTCCGAACGCTTGACGCCGTAGTCGTCCTCCAGGAACGCCCGCGCCCACACATTGGCGGTAAGCTGATATTCCGGCACGCCGACCTTGCGGCCCTTGAGGTCCTGCGGCTTCTTGACCCGGTCGGTGCGCACATAGACCGCGGTGTGGCGGAACGCCCGCGACACAAAGGCCGGCACCGCGATATAGGGGCAATTGCCCTGCGCCGTCTTCACCGTATAGCTCGACATTGACAATTCGCAGATGTCGAACTCGGCGGCGCGGAAAGCGCGGAAGAAAATCTCCTCGGGCACGAGCTGCATATACACCGGATCGACACCGTCGATCTGCACGGCGCCGTCGATCAGCGCGCGGGTGCGGTCGTAGTCGCCGACGGCGACCGAGAGATTGAGCTTGGCCATGCAGTGTCCTTTAACCGAAGACGCGAAGCCTCATGCCATTGTTCGATCAAGCCGGACCGCAGTCATTGCCAGGAGCGGAGCGACGAAGCAATCCAGAGCCACGCCGCAGCACTGGATTGCTTCGCTTCGCTCGCAATGACGCCCGCTCTACGAAACGGCGATGCCCTGCTCCGCCGTCGTCACCGTGCCGTTGTCGTCGACCCAGGCGAAGGCGAAGGTGCCGCTCTCCTCGACTTTGACGGTGAACTCGAAATACGGGTTGGCGGAGATCGCCGGCTCGATGTCGGCGCGGAATACCTCGCGGCCGTTGAACGTGCAGACCAACGAATTGATGATCTCGCGCGGGATCGGCTTGCCGGCCTCGTCCTTGCGAAAGCCGGTCTCCATGGGATGCGACACCAGCGTCTTGATCTGGATGATGTCGCCCTTCTTCGCTTCCGAAGGAACGCGCAGGCGCGGTTTGTCGGCCATGATGGTTTTGCCCGGTCTGTCCGTTGTTTGCTTCAGCCGCCACAGCCGCCGACGGTGACCTTGACCGCCTGGCGGTCGGCAAAAAACTTGCCGGTCGAGGTCTTGGCCAGCACGGTGACGTTGCCGGTGCCGCCGAGCCGGATGCGGGTCGCGACCTCGGCGCGGCCCGAGGCCGGCGTGAGATGGAATTTGACGATGCCGGCATTGGGATTGGCATCGCCGACGACGCGGATCTCGCTGACGTAATCGTCGGCGGTCATCGGGCTATTGACCCTGATCGACAGCGGCACGGTGTTGCCGTTCTCGGCGATCTCCGGAAGATCGATGGCGATCTCGCCGCTCTCGGTCGCCTTGCCGCCGGTGAATTTGGCGATCTCGGCCGCGGCATCGGCCGGCGTCGCGGCGCTCTCGTCAACGGCGACGAGGCCGAGCGTTAATCCTGCGCCGAACGCCAAGGCGCTGCGGCGGGTGAGTGAAGACATTGCGACTTACTCCTTTGCCCGAAGGCCTTAGCATACAGGCTATCGCCCGGCAAAAGGCTCCGCCGGCGCGATGTCGGTGAGGCGGAATTGCACCCGCTCTTCGCCCTGCCAGCGGTCGAGGACGAAGGAGCCGGCGGCGTGGACGAGCTGGCCGCGGTTGGCGAAGAGCGCGGCGCCGAGCTTTTGCCCGGCGGCACGGAAGGCGACGGCGTTGACGGTTGCGCCGTCCGGGCTGCGCAGCCGCACCCGCATATGGGCCTGGCCGATTTCCTCGGCGTAGCCGACCGTGTGCGCCGGCAGCGCGATGACCGGCTCGGGATTGCCGGCGCCGAACGGCGCGGCGCGGTCGATCGTCGCGACGAGATCGACGGTCGCGCCGGCGGCGCTGACCGCGCCGTCGATCATCAGGCCGTTGGCCCGCCGCGCCACCGCGACGTCGGCGGCAAGCGCCAATTCGAGGAACGCGCGCAGCGCCGCGAGCCCGGCCTTGGGCAACGTCACGCCCGCGGCCATGGCGTGGCCGCCGCCCTTGACCAGCAAACCGTCGGCGACCGCACGCCGCACCGCGCGGCCGATGTCGACGCCGGCGATGGAGCGCCCCGAGCCGGTGCCGATGCCGCCGGGCTCGAGCGCGATGGCGAAAGCGGGCCGGCCGAATTTTTCCTTCAACCGCGCCGCGATCAGGCCGACGACGCCGGGATGCCAACCTTCCGCGGCGGTGACCACCACTGCGCCTTTGTCTTCAAGGCCGAGCGCCGCCAGGGCCTCGGCTTCCGCTTGCGCCAGGGTCTCCTGCTCGATCGCCTGGCGCTCGCGGTTGAGGCGATCGAGCTCCTCGGCAATTTTCGCCGCTTCGAGCGGATCGTCCGCCATCAGCAGCCGCGCGCCGAGATCGGCGCGGCCGATGCGGCCGCCGGCATTGATGCGCGGGCCGAGCAGAAAGCCGAGATGCCACGCTTGCGGCGGACCGGAGAGCCGCGCCACGTCCATCAAGGCGACATAGCCCGGCCGCTCGCGCCGGCGCATCACCTGCAGACCGCGGACGACGAAAGCGCGGTTCAGGCCGACGAGCGGCACCACGTCGGCCACCGTGCCGAGCGCGACGTCGTCGAGGAACGTGAGCAGATCGGGCTCCGGCCGCTCCGCGGTCCAAAAACCGCGGGTCCGCAGCTCGCGATTGACCGCAACCACGGTCATGAAAACGAGGCCGACGGCGGCCAGATAGCCGAGGCCCGAAAGATCGTCGCGCCGGTTCGGATTGACGACCGCCACCGCCGGCGGCAGCGCCTCGTCGGCCTGATGGTGATCGATGACGACGACGTCGACGCCGAGCGCCCTCGCCTCCGTCAGCGGCTCGATGCTGGTGGTGCCGCAATCGACGGCCACCAAGAGCGTCGCACCCTGCGCGGCGAGCGACCGCACGGCCTCGGCGTTCGGGCCGTATCCCTCGAACAGCCGGTCGGGAATGTAGACAGTCGGCGCGATGCCGGCGCGGTGCAGGAAGCGCGCCAGCAGCGCCGCCGAGGTTGCGCCGTCGACGTCATAGTCGCCGAAAATCGCGATGCGCTCGCGGCGCATGATGCCGTCGGCGATGCGGCTCGCCGCATCCGGCATGGCGGTGAGCCCATTCGGATCGGGCATCGTCTGCTTGATCGTCGGCTCGAGAAAGGCCTCGACGGCATCGACCTCGACATTGCGGCCGGCGATGATGCGCGCCAACAGCTCGGGCAGCTCGTAGCGCTGCGCGATCGCCAGCGCCCGCGCCGCGCCGCGCTCGTCGAGCCGGTCGCGCCATGCGCGGCCGGTCGCCGAATTCTCGACGCCGAGGAAGAGGCGATTCTCTGGCATCGGCGGATTCTAGCACCGTCATGCTCCGCGCAGGCGGAGCATCCAGTCAACGTCGGAGCTGTGGAAAAGCTAAAATCGCGGCGGCTACTGGATCATCGCCCGCCGTCGCCGGCGACGACGGCCTATTCGAACTTGTCGGCCTTGCGGTGCTCGGCCACGATCCGGCGCACGGTGCCGCTCGCCGAGCGCATCACCACCGTTTCGGTCTCGACGACGCCATTGCCGAAGCGCACGCCGCGCAGCATGCGACCGTCGGTAACGCCGGTGGCCGCGAACAGGCAGTCGCCGCGCACCATGTCCTCGATCCGGTATTTCTTGCGCGGGTCCTTGATGCCCATCTTGGTGGCGCGCTCGCGTTTTTCGTCGGTGTCGATCAGCAGACGGGTCTGCATCTGGCCGCCGATGCAGCGCAGCGCCGCCGCCGCCAGCACGCCCTCGGGCGCGCCGCCGATGCCGAGATAGATGTCGATGCCGGTCTTGTGCGGCTCGGCGGTGTGGATGACGCCGGCAATGTCGCCATCGGTGATCAGGCTGACCGCGGCGCCGGCCTTGCGTACCGCGGCGATGATGTCGGCGTGGCGCGGCCGATCGAGGATCATGGCGGTGATGGCCTCCGGCTTCACGCCCTTGGCCTTGGCCAGCGCAAGAATATTTTCTTCGGCCGGCGCGTCGAGATCGACCACGTTCTTCGGATAGCCGGGGCCGACGGCGATCTTGTCCATGTAGATGTCCGGAGCGTGCAGCAAGGCGCCCTCGCTCGCGATGGCGATCGTGGCGATGGCGCCCGGCATGTTCTTGGCGCACAGCGTCGTGCCTTCGAGCGGATCGACCGCGATGTCGACCTTCAGGCCCGATTTGATGCCGACCTTCTCGCCGATATAGAGCATCGGCGCCTCGTCCATCTCGCCCTCGCCGATCACCACGGTGCCGTCGATCGGCAACGCTCCGAGTTCGCGCCGCATGGCGTCGACCGCGACCTGGTCCGATTTTTTCACGGCGCCGCGGCCGCGCAGTCGCGCGGCGGCAACCGCGGCGCGCTCGGTGACGCGAGCGATCTCGATCGAGAGCACGCGTTCCATGGTCACGCCTTGCGGAACTGTGAGCGGCGCCATCGTTGTCCCCTTAGCTTAAAGAAGCATGATCTTTTCCGAAAACCGGTTTCCATCCTCGGAGCAAGTCCGAGCGGGATCGTGCTCTAGTTTTTTTCTATCCGAATGACCTGCGGCCGTCCCGAGATTACACGGTCGCGGCGCACCGCGACGAGGGCCTTGTGCACGGCATCCTCGCTGGTCGCATAGGTGATCATGATAACGGGAACCGGCTCGCCGGAGCGGCCCGTTTCATTGCCGCCGCTGGGATGGCG
>JASHQO010000523.1 GCA_030039105.1 Xanthobacteraceae bacterium | reverse complement strand
CGCCGCGCGTTTTTGTTTTTGCTCCAGCTGCACAGCCGGCTTGCCCTTGGGCAAATCGTACATGCCGCTCGGCAGCGTATCGAGGAAGGCGAGCACCTCCGAGGTCTTCACCACGTCGGCGTATTTGGCGTTCATGTCGCACAGGTTGATGGCGTGGCTCGCCTGCGAACGATCGAAGCAGCCTTCCTCGGCAAGCGCGATGCGGTAATTGAGGGAAAACGCATCGAGCACGGTGGCGCGCACGCAGCCCGACGTGGTGGTGCCGGTGACGATGACGCTGTCGCAGCCGAGCAGCGTCAGATAGCTCGCCATGTTGGTGCCGAAGAAACCCGACGGCTTCTGCTTGCGCACCACGATGTCCTGCGGCGCCGGCGCGACCGGCGTGACGATCTCGTTGCCGTCGAGATTGGTGACGATGGTCTGGCGGTCCTCATCGCCGCGCGAGTTCTTCCACAGCCAGGAGCCGGAATCCCAGTTGTCGTCGCGACGCACGCCGGTCGTGTACAGCACCGGCACGCCCTTGTCGTGGCATTTGTCGATCAGCGAGCGGATATAGGGCAGCGCCGTCCAGGCATCCTCGCCGCAGGAATTGCGCCAGCGCTTGATCGATTCCAGGATCGGCTCCGGACGGTCGCCGCAGAACGCCCAGTTGACGTCGATCACCAGGAGCGCCGGCCGCTTGCCGAAGCCGCCGCGCGTGCCGTAGCCCGAGGTGGCAAACACCGCCTTGTCGCGCTCGGTGAGAAATTTGTTCCAGATCGGCTCGGACATCGGGCTCTCCCGTGGGATTTCGATTCAGTCTAAAGCATGATCTCGAAAAGTGGCAACCGGTTTTCGGAAAAGATCATGCGCAAGCAAACTAAAGCATGATCCCGAAAAGTGGCAACCGGTTTTCGGAAAAGATCATGCGCAAGTAAAAGGCTGGAGCGGGATGACGATTCGACCAAAACTCATCCCGCTCTAGCAGCTTCGGCGCGGGAGATAAGGGGCCTCGCGGACCACGGCGCCCGCCCGCAAGCGTCTTTGCGCCGGCGACCCGAGACGCGCGCCGGGTCTATTTACCCAGCAGCGCCGCCTCGAAAGCGTTGCCGATCGCCTGCTTGCTCTTGCCGGCTTTGGCGGCGTCGCCGATCGCCGAGACGCGCTGGCCGGCCCGGGCCATAAGCCGGAAACGCGAGGCGGTGGCGCGGCGCCCGCGATAATAGAACCAGTCGCGCAGTGTGCCGTTCGAGAGAAGCTGCGCGACGCCGGGCCAGCGCGCGGCGCCGCTGTCGAGCGCCCAGGTGGCGAGCGCGCCAAGTCCGAAGCGGTAGGCCGCGCCGGTCGCGATCACGACGTGGTCGAACGGCGCCAGCATGGTCGGATCGGCGATGACGTCGGTGCCGAAATGGAACGCGACGCCCTTCGTCTTGCAGGCCGCAACCATGTCGTCGATGTAGCGGGCGAAGCTTGCGTCGTTGGCTTCGACCTCCTGGAACAGCGGCGCCTTGCCGGCGTAGCGAAAACTGCCGCCGGCGCGCTGGTCCTTCTCGAACACGGTCACCTTGTTGCCGTCGGCGACCAGCGCGGCGTAGCTGAGGCCGGCGGGGCCGGCGCCGATCACCGCGATGCGCTCGCCACGCGGCGGTTTTGCATCGGCGAATATCGTTTCGCGTCCGGCGGCGCCGTTGACCACGCAGCCGATGCGCGCGCCGCCGCGCATCTCGTTGATGCAGGTATTGCAGGCAAGGCAGCGCCGGATCGGCTCGCCGCGCGCAACCTTCTCGACCCATTGCGGATCGGCGACCAGGGTGCGGCCGAGCGCGATGAAGTCGGTCTTGCCGCCCGCCACCGCCGCTTCCGCCAGTGCCGGGTCGCCGAGGCGGCCGACCGCGATCACCGGCACGGCAATGTCTTTTTTCACCTGCGCGGCAAATTCGAGAAACGGCCCGTCGGGCGTCGCCATCGGCGGCAACACGACTTGCGCCGATGGCAGAGAGCGATAGTGCCCTGCCGTGACGTGCAGCGCGTCGGCGCCGGCCTGCGCCGCCCAGCGCGCGATCTGCCGGCCTTCGGCAAACGGCATGCCGCCGGGAAAGAAGTCTTCGACCGAGAGCCGGTAGATGACGCCGAGGCCTGGCACCGCCGCCTTCACCGCGCGCAACGCGTCGAGCCCGAAGCGGGCGCGGTTCTCCAGCGAGCCGCCGTATTCGTCCGTGCGCCGGTTCTCGAACGGCGCATGAAATTGCGAGATCAGATAGCCGTGGGCGGCATGGACCTCGACGCAGTCGAAGCCGGCCTTTTGCGCGCGCTGCGCCGCCGCGACATGGGCGGCGATGGTCTGCGCGATGCGCGCCTTGGTCATTTCCTCCGGGATGATGGTCTCGAACGTCGTTTCGTAGACCGGATGCGGAATGGCCGACGGCGCGATCGGCGTCTCGCCGCAAATGTCGATGCGGGTATGGCCGCCGCCGTGGCCGAGCTGGATCGACGCCTTGGCGCCGCCTTGGTGAATCTCACCGACCAGGCGCGTCAGGCCCGGAATGAAACGGTCGTCGTAGATGCCGACCTCGTGGCGGCGATGCCGGCCGCATTTTTCCGGCGACGCCATCTCGACCGTGATCAAGCCCGTGCCGCCGCGCACCCGCGCCATGTAGTAGGCGACCGAGTCGTCGGTGACGAAACCCTCCGCATCTGCCGTGCGCGTGGTCATCGGCGGCATGATGATGCGGTTCTTGATTTCGACCGGGCCGATCCGCGCCGGAGTCAACAGGACGTTCATCTCAGCCTCGTCTCCCGGATGCGACGCAGCACGAAGCGGTGCATCGCTGATCCGGGACCGCCGCAGTCTGCGACCATCCCGGGTCTGCAGCGCACCGCTGCGTGCTGCGCTGCGCCCGGGAAACGCCGCCCTGTATGCGTGACGGACTCATAGCGTCGGAATCTCGCCGCCATCGAGATCGATCGTCGCGCCGTGCATCCAGGTGGCGCGCGACGAGACGAGGAAGCAGATGAGATCGGCCACGTCCTCGACCTTGCCGAAGCGGGTGATGCCGAAGCCCTTGCACATTTCCTCGCGCGCCTTCTGCTCCGGCCAGCCGGTGCGGTCCATCTCGGCCTTGATGCGCCGCCACAGCCGGTCGGTCTCGACCATGCTCGGATGGATGCAGTTGACCTGCACGCCGTCGCGCTTGCCGCGGTCGGCGAGACATTTGGCGAAGGCGGCGACCGCCGCGTTCACCGAAGAGCCGATGGTAAATTCTTCCGTCGGCTTGCGCCCGCCGGTGCCGCCGATGGCGACGATCGAGCCGCGCCGCGCTTTCAGGATCGGCCAGGCGGCGCGGGCGAGCCGCACGTGGGCGAAGAATTTGAGCGCGTAGCCGTCGTCCCAGTCGGCGTCGGTCAGCGCGAGGAAATCGCCGCGCTTGGTGGCGCCGGCATTGTTCACCAGAATATCCAGGCCGCCGAATTCGCGCTGGACCTGCTCGATCAATTTCCCCGGCGCATCCGGCTTGCGCAGATCGGTGACGGCGACGCCGGCGCGGCGGCCGTGCTGGCGGATGGCGGCGGCAACATCGTCGAGCGCCTTGGCGTCGCGGCCGGTCAGCATCGCATCGCAGCCTTCGGCGGCGAGCGCCAGCGCGACGCCGCGGCCGATGCCGCGGCTCGATCCGGTCACCAGCGCGATCTTGCCCTTCAATGCCAAATCCATGCGTTCCTCCCTATCGACCTATGTTGTAGCCGGATTTCGCTTCCGCTCAATCCGGGTTACGGTTTGCGGCAAGCCAGGGGGACGCATGACCATCAAGGGCAAAGCCTATATTGCCGGCGTTTACGAGCACCCGACCCGGCACGCGCCGGACAAGACCGTGGCGCGGCTGCACGCCGAGGTCGCGCTCGGTGCGCTGGCCGACGCCGGCCTGACCCGCGACGACGTCGACGGCTATTTCTGCGCCGGCGATGCGCCTGGGCCGGGTCCGGCCACCATGGCCGAATACATGAATCTGAAGCTTCGCCACGTCGATTCCACCGAGCTCGGCGGCACCTCTTACGTCGCGCTGGCGGCGCACGCCGCTGCGGCGATCGCGCTCGGCAAATGCGACGTGGCGCTGGTCACGCTCGCCGGGCGGCCGCGCAGCGAGGGCCAAGCCACCGGCACCACGCCGCGGATTCGCGATCCGAACCAGCCCGAGGCGCCGTGGGAGTTTCCCTACGGCCTGACCACGGCGAACGGCTATGCGATGTGCGCCATGCGCCATATGTATCAGTACGGCACCACCAGCGAGCAGCTCGCCTGGATCAAGGTCGCCGCCTCGCATCACGCGCAGCACAACCCCAATGCCATGCTGCCCGAGGTGATCAAGGTCGAGGACGTGGTCAACTCGCCGGTGATCGCCGATCCGCTGCATCGCCTCGACTGCTGCGTCATCAGCGACGGCGGCGGCGCGCTGGTCATCGTCAAGCCGGAGATCGCCAGGAAGCTGAAACGCCCGCCGGTGAAAATCATTGGCGCCGGCGAGACGGTGAAACATCTCTCCGGCGGCACGTTCGATCTCACCACGTCGGGCGCGGCGCGCACCGGGCCGATCGCCTTTGCCGAAGCCGGCGTCAAGCCTGCCGACATCAAGTATGTCTCGATCTACGACAGCTTCACCATCACGGTGCTGATGCAGATCGAGGATCTCGGTTTCTGCGAAAAGGGCGCCGGCGGCAAATTCGTCGCCGACGGCAATCTGATTTCCGGAGTCGGCAAGCTCCCTTTCAACACCGACGGCGGCGGGCTGTGCAACAATCATCCGGCCAACCGCGGCGGCATGACCAAGGTGATCGAGGCGGTGCGGCAGTTGCGCGGCGAGGCGCATCCCAAGGTGCAGGTGAGGAACTGCGACCTGGCGCTGGCGCAGGGCACCGGCATGCAGCTCGGCACCCGCCACTGCAGCGCGACCTTGATCATGGAACGGGAGTGAGACGATGGCAGCCACCCGAACGATCACGTCGCCGCTCGTCAGTAGCGAAAATCAGGCATTCTGGAACGCCGCGAAGCAAGGCCGCTTCACCGTGCCGACCTGCGCCGCCTGCGGCAAGGCGCATTGGTATCCGCGCGCCATCTGTCCGTTCTGCGCCAGCGACAAGATCGAATGGCGCGCCGCGTCCGGCAACGGCACGATCTACACCTACAGCGTCATGCGCCGCGCCAAGGAGCCCTACGCCATCGCCTACGTGACCTTGGCCGAAGGCCCAACGATGATGACCAACATCGTCGACTGCGATTTCGACGCGCTGCGCGTCGGCCAGCCGGTCACGGTGGTGTTCAAGGATACCGAGAACGGCCCGCCGGTGCCGATGTTCAAGCCGGCGTAATCGGATACACTGCGTAAAGACGCAGGGAGCGACTTCATGCGGTTCGGACTTTTCGGCAGCGCGACGGCCCGCCACGGCGGGCCGGATGTCGATTCCGGTCAGGGCTACAAGCAGTTCGTCGACTATAACGTCGAGGCCGAGGCGCTCGGCTATCACTCGACCTTCCTGGTCGAGCATCATTTCACCGGCTTCGGCCAGGTCTCCGCCAGTCTGTCGCTGCTCACCTGGGTGGCGGCCAAGACCAAATCCTTGCGGCTCGGCACCGCGGTGCTGGTGCTGCCGTGGCACAATCCGGTGCTGCTCGCCGAGCAGGCCGCGACCATCGATCTGCTCTCCGGCGGCCGGCTCGATTTCGGCGCCGGCAAGGGCTACCGGCACAATGAGTTCGCCGGCTTCTGCGTGCCGATCGACGAAGCCGACGCGCGCTTCAACGAAGCGCTGGACGTCATCGTCAAATCCTGGACCGCGAAGCAGCGCTTCTCCCACCTCGGCAAATACTGGAAATTCGACGACATCATCGTCGAGCCGCCGACCGCGCAGAAGCCGCATCCGCCGATCTGGATGGGAGCCGGCAGCCCGAGCTCGATCAAGCAGGTGGCGGCGCGCGGCTATAACCTTCTGCTCGACCAGTTCGCCTCGTTCGAGACCGTGGCCGAGCGCATCGCCATCTACAAGGCGGAGCTGGAACGGCACGGCCGCGTGTTCGATCCGATGAATGTCGGTGTTGCCCGCGCCTTCTACGTAGCGAAGGACGCCGCCGACAAGGAAGCGGCGCTGGAGCGGCGCATGGAAGCGCAGCGCCGCCTCGAGGCGATTTCGAGCGCGCCGGGGGTGAAGAACACAGCCAGCATCATGGCCTATTCCGATACCCGCGAGGCGAGCGAGGAGAGCGCGCTGTACGGCAATCCCGACGAGATCGCGGCGAAGCTCGAAAGCCTGCGCAAGCTCGGCGTCGAGTATGTGCTGCTCAACGGTGGCGGCCTGATCGGCCACGCCAACGACAGCCTGCGCCGCTTCGCCCGCGAGGTCATGCCCGCCTTCGCCGACGGCGCCCGGATGCGCGACGTCGGATAGAAAATGATCCGCTCATTCCCGCGCAAGCGGGAATCCAGGGGGAGGTCAAAGGTGTCAGTGGACGTTCTGGGTCCCCGCTTGCGCGGGGACGAGCCGGGTGAATAGCCTATCCGATGATCAACAAGATCGTACAGACCATGGCCGAGGCGATGGCCGGCATCCGCGACGGCTCGGTGGTGCTGATCGGCGGCTTCGGCAGCATCGGCCAGCCCAACGTGCTGATCCAGGGCCTGATCGAGCAGGGTGCCAAGGACCTCACCGTCGTCGCCAACAATTCCGGCGTCGGCCACGTCGGCCTCGCCGCGCTGCTCGAGACCGGCCACGTGCGCAAGATCGTCTGCTCGTTCCCGCGCACCGCCGATCCGGTGGTGTTCGAAAAGCTCTGGCGCGAGGGCCGCATCGAGCTCGAATGCGTGCCGCAGGGCACCATGGCCGAGCGCATGCGCGCCGCCGGCGCCGGCATTCCGGCGTTCTATACCCCGACCGCGGTCGGCACCAAGCTCGCCGCCGGCAAGGAGGAGCGCGAATTCCGCGGCCGCAAATATATTCTGGAAGAGGCGCTGTACGGCGACGTGGCGCTGATCGAGGCCTGGCAAGCCGACCGCTGGGGCAACCTCACCTACAATTCCTCGGCGCGCAATTTCAATCCGGTGATGGCGGCGGCGGCGCGGCTGACCATCGTGCAGAGCCAGCACATCGTCGAGCTCGGCGCGCTCGATCCGGAGAAGGTCGCCACGCCCGGCATTTATGTGAACCGCGTGCTGCACGTGCCCTACGGCGAGCCGACGGTCACGTGATAAAGTGACGCGACGGAGGAAGCGATGAACCTCAAAGCGGATGTGACGCCGATGACGCGCCGGGAGATGGCGCAGCGGCTGGCCGACGACGTCCCCGAGGGCTGGTACGTCAATCTCGGCATCGGCGCGCCGCTACAGGTCGCCGACTACGTGCCGGCCGAGCGCGAAGTCGTGTTCCAGTCGGAGAACGGCGTGCTCGGCATGGGCCCGGCGCCGGCGCCCGACAAGATCAATCGCTGGCTGATCAATGCCGGCAAGCAGTACATCACGCTGCGCGCCGGCGGCTCGTATATGCATCACGCCGACAGCTTCGCGCTGATCCGCGGCGGCCACCTCGACCTGTGCGTGCTCGGTGCCTTCCAGGTCGCCGAGAACGGCGACGTTGCCAACTGGTCGACCTCCGATAACGACAGCGCGCCCGCCGTCGGCGGCGCCATGGATCTCGCCGCCGGCGCCCGCCGCATCTGGGTGATGATGGATCACACCACCAAGAGCGGCGAAAGCCGCCTGGTGCGCCGCTGCACCTATCCGCTGACCGCGGTCGGCGTCGTCAAGCGCATCTACACCAATCTCGCGGTGATCGACGTCGACGACGCGGGCTTCGCGGTGCGCCAGATGGTGCCCGGCATGACGCTCGACGACTTGCAGAAAGTCACCGACGCGCCGCTGCGCATAATGTAGCCCGGATGAGCGAAGCGACATCCCGGAGCTGAGCTGCCGCCGGCCCCGGATATCGCTTCGCTCATCCGGGCTACGGCTGCTACGTTGCTACGGTTGCCCACTCCACGCTCCGAACAAAAAGTGGGCCGGCCGATTCCGTATTTCATCGCTGAAGCGACAGCGCTATCCTCTGCCTCAGCAAATAACACAAAGGGAGGATACGATGTCCGCGCGTCATCTGTTGGCGTTGAGTGCCGCGACCGCCTTGCTGGCCGCGCTCGTGCAGCCAAGCCTCGGCGACGAATTATTGAAGAACAAGCCGCTTGCCGTGACCACGCCCGATGGCCTGACCATCGCGGCGCAGGAATGGGGCAACCCGAACGGGCCAGGCATCGTCTTCATCCACGGCTTCTCGCAGAGCAATCTGTCGTGGATGCGCCAGGCCAACAGCGACCTGGCCAAGGATTTTCATATCGTCACCTACGATTTGCGCGGCCACGGCAATTCCGACAAGCCGCTGGAGGCGGCGCGCTATCGCGACGGCAAGGCCTGGGCCGACGAAGTGCAGGCGGTGATCGACGCCGCCGGCCTCAAGCGCCCGGTGCTGGTCGGCTGGTCCTATGCCGGCCGCGTGATCTCCGACTACGTCACCAACCGCGGCGCAGCCGGCATTTCCGGCATCGATTTCGTCGACGCCTCGATCAAGTTCATTCCCGAATATGTCGGCGACAATCTCAAGAACCTGCCGCTGATGGCGTCGGAGGACATGCTGACCAACATCAACGCGACGCGCGTGTTCCTGCACGGCTGCTTCTCCAAACAGCCGAGCGCCGACGATTTCGAGACCATGCTGGCCTTCAACATGATGGTGCCGCCGAAAGTGCGCGCCGGGCTCAGCGGCCGGCCGCTCGACGCAACCGAGGTCATGTCGAAGCTGACGATCCCGGTGCTGGTCAGCCACGGCGCCGAGGACAAGAACGCCAAGGTCGAGACGGCGAAATTCACCGCCTCAGTCATCCCGGGCGCAAAGCTCTCGATCTATGACGGCGTCGGCCATTCGCCGTTCTACGAGGACGCGCCGCGCTTCAACAGCGAGCTCGCCGCGCTGGTGCGGGCCGCCAACAAGACGAATTAGCCGCTACATTGCCCGCATGAGCGCAGCGATATGCGGGAACGGGGCTGAAGCATCTTTGGATTCCGGATGTCGCTTCGCTCATCCGGGCTCCATCGTCAGTTCACCACCACCGGCGTGCCGACCTTCACGCGGTTGTAGAGGTCGACGATATCGTCGTTGACCATGCGGATGCAGCCGAAGATCACCGACGTGCCGATGGTCTTCGGCGCGTTGGTGCCGTTGATGCGCGAGATGCGATCGTCGAGCTCGAGATCGCGCGCGCCGAGCGGATTGCCGGGGCCGCCGGCCATGGTGCCCGGCTTGGCAAGCTTGCGCTTGATCATGTCATCCGTCGCCTGCCACGGCGGCCATTCCGCCTTGTTGGCGACGTGGCGCAGGCCGGCAAGATCGGCGCAGTCGCCGCCGAGCCCGATGCCGTAGCGCAGCGCCACATTGTTGGGCTGTATCAGATAGAGAAAGTGCTGCAGCTTATCGACGATGACGGTGCCGACCGGCTGCAGCGTGCGGTAGAACGTCGGCTGGCGGCGGAACACGTAGGACAGGTCGGCGGCGGCGGCCGAGCCGTCGACGCCCGGCGGCAGATCGCCATCCTTCGCCGTCGCCACGGCGGTTGCCGGAGCTGCCGCGGTTGCGGGCTTCGCCGGCGCAGACGCTTCGGTCCCGGCCGGCGCCGCCTTGTGCGTGCGCCCAGCCCAGACGTAAGCGCCGGCGCCGATCGCGGCGACGATGCAGGCAAGCGCGATCCAGGTCGCGTTGCCGATGCGCACCGGCTTTGCAATCGGGACGCGGTCGGGCTCCGGCTCGACCGATATGGTTGCGGCAATATCGCCGGCTTGGTCGTCGGCGGCATCGTCGCGAACGACGGCGCGGCGGGTAGCGCGCGACATCTCCAACTCGATACGCCGGATCGCCGCATCCAGCGCCGCCTGTTCGGCGGCAATGGCGGCGCGCGGCGTCGGCGGCCGCCGCGCCTGCAGCTCCCGCACCAGCATCTGCCGGGCGCGGTCATAGATGCCGCGGCGCCACTGCGGGTCCGCCGCCTCGGGCGCGCCCATCGCCTTCGCCAGGATCGGGTAGTAGTCGACCATCGATTCGCCGCTCCGCTCTAAGCGCCGACCTTAGCCAAGAATTCCAGGATGCGCGCGTTGGTCGGCGCCTCGGCCTGCTGCTCGACCGCGATATCCCAATACTCGGCGCGCGGCAGGCATTCTTCGAGGTAACGGGCTGCCGAGGTCGCGTGCGAAGCATCATGGCCCGGAATGACCAGCGCCGGAATCTCGGTCCGCATCAGTTGCTCGGGCTCGGCGCCGGGCGCGGTGTCACGGTCGAACAGCGCCCGGCACATGCCGGCGCAGATCGACACATACTGCGCGCGGTCCTGCTTGGCGAAGGCGGCGGCGAACGTGCTGTCGCGCTTGATGACGGACGCCCACGGGCCGCCGCGCGGATCGGCGCCGAACGGCTTGCCTTCCTTCGCGACCAGCGCGACGACGCCGTCGAGGCCGTCGCTCTCGACGAATTTTTGATGCTCGGCAAAGCGCTGATGGCTGGAGATACGGTACTTGGCGCCGCCGACCGGCCAGTACAGCACCATGCTTGCAACCGTTTGCGGATGCGCAACGCCGAAAGCCGCGACCGGCGGGCAGCCCATACAGCCTCCCATCAGATGCGCGCGCGCGATGCCGAGATGATCGAGCAGGCCTTTGCCCTGGGCGACGAAGTGCCGCCAGGTGACGCGCTCGACCCGGCCGCCGGACTGGCCGCATTCGCGGCGGTCGAACACGATGCAGCTAAATTTTTGCGGCAGATGATCGAGTAGCTTGATCTTGGCGTAGCTGCCGAGCGTCGACCAGCCTTCGATGGTGGCGTTGAAGCCGCCGGGCGCGTACATCAGAAGCGGCGGCCCCGCGCCGATCACCTCGTAGCGCGTTGCGATGCCGTCGATAGAGATTGTGGGCATGGACTCTTTTGCCTCTTGTCTGCTGAGAGCTGGAGAATGAGCTCGCGGCACAGACGCCGCGTGCCCACTCTCCGACGGGGAGAGCGAGTGCGCCATGCTTGCGTCACAGCCATCGCGCTTGCCTCGCCAGGTCAGCCCTTGATCTGGCGGCCGGCGCGGGCGTCGGCGATCAGCGCCGCGAACGCGTCGAGCGCCGCTTTGGCGGTGTTCACGTAAGTCTCGGTCTTGGCGTCGATCCACTTTTCCGCGTAACCGATCGCGGTGTGAGCGAGCCGCACGCGGCCGTCGAGCCACGGTCCGCCGCCGAAGCCGCCGAGCACCGGGATCCTCACCGCCTTGACGACGGCAGCGCCGGCGACCGGACCGGAATTGGTGAAGTCGAGCAGCGCCGCGCCGGCCTGTTCGAGGAGCTTCGCCTCGGCGACGAGCCGCTCCGCCGCTGCCGCCGTGGCCTGCGCGTCCTTTGAGTTCTGCGCGCTGTAGGGAATGCCGTATTTGATCGCGGTCTGCGGCGTCAGCCCGAATTGCGCGAACACCGGGACGCCGGCCTGCACCAGCGCGCGCACCACGTCGGGAAAATCCGCGGCCGCATCGACCTTGATCATGTCGGCGCCGCCGTCCTGCATCAGCCGCCGCGCTGCGGCGAGCGCCGCGTCGGCGCCGTCCTGCACCGGGCCGAACGGCATGTCGCAGCTCACCAGCGCCCGCGTCACGCCGCGCCGCACCGCCTGGCAGCAGATCAGCATCTCGTCGAGGGTGACTTCGACGACTTCGTCGCGGCCCCACAGATTGACGCCGACCGAATCGCCGACCGAGACGAAATCGACCCCGGCGCGGTCGGCGATGCGGGCGATCTGATAATCCCAGGCGACGACGCCGATGCTCTTTCGGCCTTCGCGCTTCATCGCCTGCAGCGCGGCGATGGTCATCTTGTCGGACATGCGTTCGCTCCCGTGCGGGTGCTGTTCTAGCACAGCCGGTGCACGAGCGAAGTTCGCTGCGAGCGAAGCTCCTGCCGGAAGATCGGAGCTATTGCGTTGCGGCAGCGGCCGGCTTTTTCTTCGGCGGCGCTGCCGTGCCGGCGGCCGGCTTGGCCTCCGTTGGCTTGAGCGCCGCGGACTTCTTGTCGGCCGGCTTCTGTGGCGCCGGCGCCTGGTCGTCGGCGGCGTGCGCCGTCTTGGTCTTGTGCTTGGTCTTCTTCTTGCCCGGCTCGTCCGCAATGTCGTCGGTTGGCAGCGTCGCCAGTTGATCGGGCGATCGCGTCGGTCCGGTATAGACCACCACCGGATCGACCGGGCCGAGATCGGACAACAACTGCGGATTGGTCGGTGCCCGCAGCGCCGAGAGCAGAAACGAGTGGGTCTGGCTCATCGCGGCTGCCGCGTCGGCGTTGCCGCCGGCGTCGGCATCGATGTCCTCGTCTTCCGCCGGCGCGTGCTTGCGGTGGCCGCCGCACATCTCGTCCTTGAGATTGGGCGGTGCGGCGTCGATCGGCGCGAGCGCATCGACCTGGCCCAACGAGGGCGTGAGCCAGGCCAGCGGATTTTGGTTGAATCCGCTCTCCAGCATCTCCGCCGCCTTCATGGCGCGCGCCGCGCCCGACGGCGCGCCGAGCACGACGGCGATCAAATGCTTGTTGTTGCGCGTCGCGGTGGCGACGAGGTTGAAGCCGGAGGCGCAGATGAAGCCGGTCTTCATGCCGTCGGCGCCGGGATAGCGGCCGAGCAACGGGTTGTAGTTGCGCACGATGCGGCGGCCGTAACGGATTGCCGGAATGTGCCAATAGGAACTGTATTCGGGAAATTCGCGGATCAGCGCGCGGGCGAGGATGGCGAGATCGCGCGCCGAGGTGATCTGGCCGTCGGCCGGCAGCCCGTTCGGATTGACGAAGTTCGATTCCGACATGCCGAGCTGGTGCGCGGTGTCGGTCATCGCCTGCGAGAAATCGTCGACCGAGCCGCCGACGCCTTCGGCGAGCAGCACGGCCATGTCGTTGGCCGACTTCACCATCATCATCTTCAGCGCGTTGTCGACGGTGATCTGGGTGCCGACCGGGTAGCCCATCTTGGTCGGCCCCTGGGAATTGGCGTTGCGCGAGACGGTGAACAGCGTGTCGAAGGTGATCTTGTGATCGCGGATGGCGCTCAGCGTCATGTAAAGCGTCATCAGCTTGGTGGTCGAGGCCGGGTACCACGGATAGGTGGCGTTCTCGGCGCGCAGCACCTTGCCGCTGTCGGCATCGATCAGGATCGAGGCGGCCGACCACGCCGGCGCCGCGGCGAGGCTCGCCGCGCTGACGCTAAAAGCGATGCCGAGCAACTGCGCCCGGAGGGTTTTCATTCCATACACGTGTCGCGGTCCATTCGGTTGGTCGGGCCCAAGGGGCCGCGCAGGAAGGTTCACGAAGCGTGGGCGCATGCCTATCTAACCGGAACGGCGGCTCGAAGGCAAAGGCGAATACGGCTATCCTCACCCTGGCGTGGACGTCAGCGCCGTCCCACGCCTAGCCTAAGCCAAGGAAAAGCGACGAAAATTCGGCACGCGCAACGGAGCGATCGATGACCGCCTGCATCGTAGGATGGGCCCACACCCCTTTCGGCAAGCTTAATGGCGAAACCGTCGAGAGCCTGATCGTGCGGGTGGCCGGCGAGGCGCTGGCCGATGCCGGCATTGCCGCAAACGATGTCGACGAGATCGTGCTCGGCCACTTCAATGCCGGCTTCTCGGCGCAGGACTTTACCGCTTCGCTGGTGCTGCAGGCTTCGCCCGATTTGCGCTTCAAGCGCGCGACGCGGGTGGAGAACGCCTGCGCCACCGGTTCCGCCGCCGTGCATCAGGGGCCCAAGGCGATCGCGGCGGGAACCGCGCGCATCGTTCTGGCGGTCGGCGCCGAGCAGATGACGACCACGGCGGGGCCGCAGGTCGGCCAAAATCTCTTGAAGGCGTCCTACGTCCGCGAGGAGGCCGAAATCGACGGCGGCTTCGCCGGCATTTTCGGCAAGATCGCCGGGCTCTATTTCCAGCGCTGGGGCGACCAGTCCGACGCACTCGCCCGCATCGCCGCCAAGAATCACAAGAACGGCGTCGGCAATCCCTATGCGCAGATCCGCAAGGACCTCGGCTATGAGTTCTGCCGCACCGAGAGCGACAAGAACCCGCGCGTCGCCGGTCCGCTCAAGCGCACCGACTGCTCGCTGGTCTCCGACGGCGCCGCCGCGCTGGTGCTGGCCGACGTCGCGACCGCGCTGAAGCTGAACAAGGCGATCGTGTTCCGCGCCGCCGCGCACGTGCAGGATTTCCTGCCGATGTCGCGGCGCGACGTGCTCAAGTTCGAAGGTTGCGCCGTGGCCTGGCAGCGCGCGCTCGCGGAGGCCGGCGTGGCTTTGGGCGATCTGTCGTTCGCCGAGGTGCACGACTGCTTCACCATCGCCGAGCTGATCGAATACGAGGCCATGGGCCTGGCGCCGGAAGGGCAGGGTGGCCGCGTCATCGCCGACGGGATGACGCAAAAGGACGGCAAGCTGCCGATCAACCCGTCCGGCGGCCTCAAGGCCAAGGGCCATCCGATCGGCGCCACCGGCGTGTCGATGCACGCCCTCGCCGCCATGCAGCTCACCGGCACCGCCGGCGACATGCAGGTGAAGAACGCCCGCCTCGGCGGCGTTTTTAATATGGGCGGCACCGCGGTGGCGAATTACGTCAGCATTCTGGAGCGGCTGCGGTAATAAAACCGGATGAGAAAAAGCGGCGTCATGGACATCGGCGGCGCGCCGAAAGCGCGGGTGCATTGGAGCGCGGAGGAATGGCAGGCACGGTCATGCTCCGCCACCGGGTCCGGCCCGAAGTGGCCGGCCCGATGACAAGCTCCAGCGCAACAGCGGTAAGCACTGCCGATGGTCCCGAGTTTACCGTCATCATCCGCTTACGCGGATGATGACGGTAGCGAGAACTGCGCCTGCACCAGCGCCGCGAAACTGCCGCCGCGCCTGAGCAGCTCGTCGAACGTGCCGGTCTCGACGATCCGGCCATTCTGAAACACCAAAATATGCGTCGCGCTGCGCACGGTGGCGAGCCGGTGCGCGATGACGAAGGTGGTGCGGCCCTTCATCACTTCGTCGAGCGCCATCTGCACCTCGGCTTCGGTCATCGGGTCGAGGGCGCTGGTGGCTTCGTCGAGGATCAGGATCGGCGGGTTCTTCAAGATTGCGCGCGCGACGGC
>JASHQO010000522.1 GCA_030039105.1 Xanthobacteraceae bacterium | reverse complement strand
CGAGCTGCCCGACCACCGTGTCGTTCACGCCGACCGGCCGGCTCGATGCCATGCAGCAGCGATTGCAGGGCCTGGTGTAGGCGGTCAACGTCGTCAGCGAGCCCCTGGACAAGTTCTACGACTCGCTGAGCGACGAGCAGAAGGCGCGCTTCAACAGCATCAAGCCGCCCGCCAACAACGAAGTCGCGCCGAATGCGCAGGCCGCCACAGGTGCGCAGGCAACAGGTGCGCAGGACGCCAACGCCGCCAATCCGAAAGGCGAATGCGGCGAGTCAGCGCTGGCTTGGCCGACCGACCAGATCAACCGGGTGGTGCAGCCGAACGACGCGCAACGCGCCAAGCTCGACGCGTTGCAGGCGGCCGTCGCCAACGGTGCCGACGCGATCAAGGCGGCGTGCCCGAGCGAGCCGCCGGCGACGCCGCCGGCACGCCTCGCCGCGGTCGGCAAGCACCTGCAGGCCATGCTGCAGGCGGTCGATGCCATTCGTTCGCCGCTGCACGACTTCTACAACTCCCTCAGCGACGACCAGAAGGCGCGCTTCAATACGATGGGCAAGCAGCTCTTCGCGCAGAATCAGTAGGGTGGATTGCGCAACGCGCAATCCGGGGAATCTTTCCCCCGGATTTCGCTGCGCTTAATCCGGGCTACGATCAGTGAAACAGCTTCGGAAATTTCGTCCGCAGCCTGCTGCGTAAATTGGCGCTGACGTCGACCACCGGCGGGAACGTGCCCTTGAGCTTCATGTCGTAGGGAATGCAGGCGTCGACCAGGATGCGGTTGTTGAAGTTGCCGGGGAGATAAAGCGGATCGCGCTTCGACGCCCAGGCCTTCTGCACCAGATCGACGTCGACGTTGGGATCGAACCGCGTGCACATCGCCCACAGCACGGCATCGAGATCGCCGGCGTCGATGTCGTCGTCGACCACCACGGTCCATTTGCCGGCATAGGCGCCGCCCTGGCAGGCGCAGGCGACGTGCAGCGCTTGCCGGGCGTGGCCGGGATAGCGCTGGCGGATCTGGATCGCGGTGAAACGCGTCGCCGGTCCGGCTTCGTGGTTCCAGACGCCGAGCACGTCGGGAATGCCGCAGGCGTCGAGCGCGCGCCAGATTTGCGCGGCGCCGGCGATGCCCTTGAGCAAGCCGGTCTCGTCGACCGGCTTGTGCTGCGGCGCGCAGGTCAGGATCGGGTCGTTGCGGTGCAGGATGGTTTTGACGTTGACGTAGGGCCGCTCCTGGGTGTCGTCGGAGTAGTAGCCCATCCATTCGCCGAACGGGCCTTCCGGCCTGGCCTGGCCGGGCACGGTCTCGCCTTCGATGGCGATCTCGCAATCGGCCGGAATCGGAAAGCCGGTGAACGGACCGCGCACCACGTCGAGCGGCTCGCCGCGTAGCCCGCCGGCAATGTCGTACTCGCTCACCTCCGGCAGCGGGCTCGACGACAGCATGAACAGCAGCGGGTCCTGGCCGCACAGGATCACCACCTTCATCGGCTCGCCGCGCGCGAAATATTTGTCGCGATGGATGCGGCCGTGCTTGCCCTCGGTGATCTGGCAGCCGACGGTTTTGCCGTCGTAGACCTGGCTGCGATAGGCGCCGAGATTGTACCAGCCGAGGTCGGGGTCCTTGGTGATGACGCAGCACGCGGTGCCGATGAAGCGCGCCTTGTCGGCTTCGTGATGGCGCGGCACCGGGAATTTCAGCACGTCGATGGCGTCGCCGTCGATGACGTTTTCGAAAACAGGTCCGTCGTTGACGTAGCGCGGCGGCAGCGTCTTCATCTCCTGCATGCGCGCGTGATAGCGCCGCACGATGTCGACCTTGCGGTCGTAGTCGAGCGGCAGGCCGAGCGTCAGCGCGATGCGCTTGATCGACGACAGTTGCCCGTATAGCGTGCGAAAGCCACGCGGATAGCCGGGCGCATCGTCGAACAGGATCGCCGGCGCCTGGCCGCGGCTTTTCTCGGTGAGCATGTGGGTGATGGCGCCCATCTCGACGTCCCAATGGGCGCCGGACACGCGCTCGAGCTCGCCGAGCTTTTCCACCGTGTCGAGCCAGCCGCGCAGGCCTTTGTAGGTCTGGCGTCGTGCCGCTGCGCCCGCGCTCGCCATGGCCGTCTCCATTCCTGGACGTCAAGGCGGTATGAATGCGGGCTCCAAACGTGTCAAGATAACAGGTACTAACACCGTCATGGCCGGGCTTGTCCCGGCCATCCACGTCTTGCGTCGCGCGCCTAAGACGTGGATGCCCGGCACAAGGCCGGGCATGACGATGTCCCGCGAAAGCTACCTGGAGTGCATCGTGGCGATCCCCAAGCCCAACTACAATCCGCCGTTCAACATCACCCGCGCCAGCCATTCCGTCTTGCACGTGAAGGACCTGGCGAAGAGCCGCGCCTTCTATGTCGACCTGATCGGCCTCATCGTCAGCGATGAAGACAAGGACACGATCTATCTGCGCGGCGTCGCCGAAGCCTGCCATCATTCGCTGGTGCTCAAGCGCGCCGGCGCGCCGCAGTCGGAGCGCATCGGCATGCGCTGCTTCACCGAGGAGGATTTGGAGAAAGCCAGGCACTATTTCGCTAAGGCGGGCCTGCCGGCGCAGTGGGTCGAGCGGCCGTATCAGGGCCGCACGCTCCATGTCAGCGATCCGCTCGGCGTGCCGCTCGAATTCTGCGCCACCATGACGCTGAAGCCGCGGCTTCTCGTCACCTTCGAAAAGCACCACGGCGCGGTGCCGCACCGCATCGATCATTTCCAGGTGCTGGTGCCCGACGTGCAGCGTGAGTTGGAATTCTACACCGGCCTCGGCTTTCGCCTGTCCGAATACATCGCGGCGGACGGCAGCGACGATCCGCTGTTCGTGTTCCTGCAAAGGAAGGGCAATCCGCACGATATCGTGTTCGCGCCGGGCAGCGGGCCGCGGCTGCATCATGCCGCGTTCTCGATCCCGGAGTCGTATCACTTCTTCTATGTCTGCGACCTCGCCTCGAATTTGGGCTTTGCCGAGAACATCGAATACGGCCCCGGCCGCCACGGCCCGGGACTCGCGCTCTTCATCTACATGCGCGATCCCGACGGCCACCGCATCGAGCTGTTCAATACCCACTACCAGTGCATGGACATCGAGGACGAGCCGGTGCGCTGGGATGCGTCCGTTGCCGGCAAGCGGCGCTGGCAGCTCCCGGCGCGGGCGATGTGGTTCGCCGAGGCAAGCCGCTTCGCCGGAGTCGAGCCGCGCGAGCCGGCGCACAACGGCAATCCGATGACGCTGGAGCGCTACGTCGGCGCCGCACGCTAAAGCATGATCCCGAAAAAGCCGGCCCTCGGACTTGATCCGAGG
>JASHQO010000521.1 GCA_030039105.1 Xanthobacteraceae bacterium | reverse complement strand
GTGGCGCACATGAATACCAGGGCGCTGACGTCGGCCGCGATCGCCGGACTGCTGCGCCCCATGCTGCAGGACGTCAATGTGGTGTCGGCGCCGATCATCGCCAAGGATCGCGGCATCGTGGTCGAGGAAACCAGGCGGGAGGCCGAAGGCGACTACGAGAGCCTGATGACCGTGACGATCACCACCGACCGCCAGTCGCGCCACGTGTCGGGCACCGTGTTTGCCGACGGCCGGCCGCGCATCGTCAACATCAAGGGCATTCGCATGGACGCCGAGTTCGGCGCCTCGATGATCTACATCACCAATCTCGACAAGCCGGGATTCATCGGCAAGTTCTCCTCGACCCTGGGCGATGCCGGCATCAACATCGCTACCTTCCACGTCGGCCGCCAAACGGCTGGCGGCGACGCCATCGCGCTGATCGAGATCGACGGTGAATTGCCCGCGGACGTGCTCGCCAAAGTGCGCGCGCTGCCGCAGGTGCAGCAGGCCAAGGCGCTGCGGTTCTAGATCGTCACTGCCTCGTCGCGACGGTGATCCCGGTGAACACCAGCCCGTACCCGACGGCGTGATAAAGCTCGAAGCGCTCGCCGAGCAGCACGATCGCCAGCACCGAGCCGAATACCGGAACCAGATGAATGAACGGCGCGGCCCGGTTGGCGCCAATAAGCTCGATGCCCCGGTTCAGGAACAGATAGCCGAGCAGCGACGGGAAGATGCAGATGAAGGCGAAGCTGAGCAAGCTCTCGGCATCGAAGATCATGGTGCGGCCGCTGGCAACTTCGACGATGACGGCCGGGATCAGGAACAGCGCGCCGCCGGCCATGCCGACCAGCAGGAACGACAACGGATGAATTGGCGGCCGCTTGCGTAGCATCGCGGTATAGAAGCCGTAGAAGATCAGCGCGATGACGAACATGATGTCGCCGCGGTTGAACGCGATGCTTAGCAGCACGGCGATGCTGCCGTGGCAAATGATGACGACAACGCCGGTGAGCGAGACGCAGATGCCGCCGGCCTGCCGCAAGGTCAAACGGTCGCCGAACAGCACGAAGGTCCACAGCGCGACGAACAGCGGCCCGATCGATTGCAACAACAGGCCGTTGATCGCGGTCGTGTATTGCAGACCGTAATAGGCCATCGTGTTGTAAGCGGAGAAGCCGAACACCGCGAGCAGCGCCAGCATGCCGACGTTCTTGCGGATGACCGGCCAGTCGCGCACCAGATGACCGGCGGCGAACGGCAGCAGGATCAGGAACGCGCCGCCCCAGCGGACGAAGGCGAGTGTCATCGGCGGCACATGGCCGACGACGAAGCGGCCGAGCACGGTGTTGCCCGCCCAGAACAGCGATGTCAGCGACAGCAGCAGATAAGGCTGGTCGAACAGCCAGCCGCCGACGCGGTCGGATTTAGCGGTAGGCACCCCCGGCACGACGAGTTCCCCCGGACGAACTTGAGTCGATAGCGCGGCGCAGGAGCTATCGCGGACCGCATACGCCGACCAGTCCCCGCGTCGCATAACTGCCTTGGCGCGTGCCGCCGTTGCGGCAATCCGCCCGCCGCCGTTGCCGCATTACCGCCCCGAAGGGGCCCGAACAGTCCACAACCGGCAACAGGCTAACGGCAAATTTTCAGGAAAACCAAACATTTGGCGAAAACGGCGGGAGGCTGTCGCAAGCGCTTTTCCTTGCGTCGCGCAGCATCATCCTTTATCCGGGACAGTCGGCTGCGGCCGGTATCCGATTCATGTGTATTTTCATCGGCCTCTTGGGGACAATGCCGCATGGCTAATGTCGTCGTAGTCGGCTCCCAGTGGGGCGACGAAGGCAAAGGCAAGATCGTCGACTGGCTCTCCGAGCAGGCCGACATCGTCGTCCGGTTCCAGGGCGGCCACAACGCCGGCCATACGCTGGTCATCAACGGCACGACCTACAAGCTGTCGCTGTTGCCTTCGGGCGTGGTGCGGCCGGGCAAGCTCTCGGTCATCGGCAACGGCGTAGTGCTCGACCCGCACGCGCTGCTCAACGAGATCGCGACCCTGCAGAAACAAGGCGTCACCGTGACGCCGGAGAATCTGCGCATCGCCGAGAACACGCCGCTGATCCTGCCGTTGCATCAGGAGCTCGACGTCGCGCGCGAGAAGGCGTCCGGCAAAGGCGCGATCGGCACCACCGGGCGCGGCATCGGGCCGGCCTACGAGGACAAAGTCGGCCGTCGCGCCATCCGGCTGATGGATCTCGCCGACCTGCAGATGCTCAACGGCAAGATCGACCGCCTCCTGGCGCATCATAACGCGCTGCGGCGCGGGCTCGGCATGAGCGAGATCGCGCCGCGGGCTTTGTTTGACGAACTGTCCGCAGTGGCGCCCGCCGTCCTGCCCTACATGGATTCGGTGTGGTCGCTGCTCGACGAGCGCCGCCGCGAAGGCAAGCGCATCTTGTTTGAAGGTGCCCAGGGCGCGCTGCTCGACATCGACCACGGCACCTACCCGTTCGTCACCTCGTCGAACACAGTCGCCGCCCAGGCCGCCACCGGTTCCGGTCTCGGCCCGAACGCCGTCGGCTACGTGCTCGGCATCTGCAAGGCCTACACCACCCGGGTCGGCGCCGGTCCGTTCCCGACCGAGCAGCTCAACCAGGTCGGCAAGACGCTCGGCGAGCGCGGCAAGGAATTCGGCGTCATCACCGGCCGGCCGCGGCGCTGCGGCTGGTTCGACGCCGTCCTGGTGCGCCAGACGGTACGAACCAGCGGCATCCGCGGCCTGGCGCTGACCAAGCTCGACATTCTCGACGGCTTTGAAGAGGTCAAGGTCTGCGTCGGCTACCGGCTCGACGGCAAGGAGATCGATTACCTGCCGGCGAGCGAGCACGCCCAGGCCCGGGTCGAACCGATCTACGAGACCATCGCCGGCTGGCAAGAGAAAACCGCCCGCGCCCGCTCATGGGCGGAGCTGCCGGCCCAGGCCATCAAATATGTCCGCCGCATCGAAGAGTTGATCGGCTGCTCCGCTGCATTGCTGTCGACGAGCCCGGAGCGGGAAGACACCATCCTGATGCAGAACCCGTTCGAAACATGAACGATGAAATTAAGACGCGCCGAGCGTAAGCTTTAGGTAATGACCGACTATCAACCGCTCATAGCGCGAGCCGTCGAAGGGCTCGGCAAAAGCACCGGCGAGGCCCGCCGGGCGCTCTATGAGCGGGCGCGCTCGGCGCTGGTCACGCAGCTTCGCTCGGTCGATCCGCCGCTTTCCGAATCCGAGATCACCCGGGAGCGCCTGTCGCTCGAAGAAGCCATCCGCAAGGTCGAGGCCGATGCCGCCCGCAAGGCGCGGATCGACGCACGCGTCGAGCCGCGCGCGGAGCGACGCTTCGAGCCGCGCCCGCTCAAGCCGATCAGTCGACCGGCTCCGACGCCGCCGGAGCCGGCCCCAGTGCCGCCGCCGGTGGCCGAACCGCCGGGCGCGGTCCGCGCCCAGATCCATGACGACGACGAGGCGCAGCGGCCCGCCGTCGGCGAGCCGATGCCAGCGTCCGAGCCAGCGCCGCCGCCAGCACCGGCCACGGCGCGCGACCGCCTGTTGAGCGCGCGAACGACGACATTGAGCCGGGACGGCCTCAAGGGCTTCCGCAACGTGGTCAGCGAGGCCAACGGTCTCGGTTCGGCCAGCGCCCGGGCCGCCCAGACCGCGCGCGACACCCGTGACACTTACGAGCCGCAACCGCGACGCCTGCCCGAGGCGCTGGAGCCCGAGCCGCCATACGATCGGAGCGAGCCGGAGCTCAATCTGGATGACTTCGGCGGCCACGACCCGCATGCGCCGCCGAGCCTCGAACAATCCTTCGAGCTTAACGAGGCGCAAGCATATCCATATCAATCGCGCACGCAGCCGCCGCGCCCGCCGGAATCGGAAGACGATTACGAGCAACCGGCGCCGCGCCGTTTCAACATCGGGACCACGGCCCTTGGTGGCTTTATCAAGCTCGCGGTGGTGGCCATCGTCATCGGAGTCATCGGCGCCCTGCTCGCCTGGCAGGGACCGCACATCAGGCAAATGGTCACGCAATTGATGTCGCGGCCGCTGACCCAGCTAACACCGACGCCGCCGTCGCAACCGAAATTCGACGGCCGGGTGCCGCAAGAGCAGGCGCCCGCCCAGGCTGCCGCTCCGTCCGGCAATCAGGCGGCGCCGGCGGTGGCGCAGCACGCCATCCTTTACGAGGCCGACCCGAACAATCCCCAGGGCCAAGGCACGCGCTTTTTCGGCTCCGTCATCTGGCGCACCGAGACGTCGTCGCCCGGGCCCGGTTTGGCGCCGGAGCTCGTGGTGGTCGCCACGATCGAAATTCCGGATCGGCGCATGACGGTGACGTGGAAGCTGCGCCGCAACACCGACAAGAACCTGCCGGCGAGCCACACCGTCGAGATCGTGTTCAACCTGCCGGCCGATTTTCCCGGCGGCGGCGTCGCCAATGTGCCAGGTGTCATGATGAAGCAAGCCGAGCAGGCGCGTGGCACACCGCTCGCCGGCATGGCGGTCAAGGTCACCAACGGGTTCTTCTTGATCGGCCTCTCCGCCGACGACACCAACAAGGCGCGCAATGTTCAGTTGCTCAAGGATCAGGAATGGTTCGACATCCCGATCGTCTACAGCAACGACAACCGCGCCATTCTGGCGGTGGAAAAAGGTCCGCCGGGCGATCGGGCCTTCGCCGACGCTTTTGCGGCCTGGGCCAAGTAGCCCCAAGGAGCGGGCTTGGCAGCGGACGGAGTGATGCGTTGGCGACGCGTGCAAAGACGACTTCACCGGAAGGCGCAGCGATGAAGCAGGCCTCTAGTCCGCATATTGCCGCAGCATTGCGCACGCTCAACACCGAGCGCGACGGCGTCGCCGCGCTGGCCGCCGCCATGTGCGGTGGGCTCGGCGACACCTTCGTCGCCGCGGTCGAG